>CAYJQP010000079.1:0-3667 GCA_964372385.1 Candidatus Woesearchaeota archaeon
AGAGAAGATTAGCGGAGAATGCTTGACTGTTGATGTTGAGCCTGTTAGTTGCACTAGTGGTGGAACAGCAGTAAGCGTAAGAAATGGACCTGGTGAAACTATAGTATCTAGTGTAAGACTTGTTTTTTATAATAGTGCTGAAACAAGTTCTACTGTTGAAACACCTATAGGTTGTACTAATATAGCTCCTTTAGCAACAGCATCATGCACTTTAACAACAGCACCATCTCCTAATAATAAAGTAGCAGTTGCTGCAGTAATTAACAATAGAGTTTGCCCTGAGTCAACTACTAAAATAGATTGTGCTCCTTAAATTTATTCTTCTTATTTTTAATTCAATTGTTATTTTAATTATTGAAATGTTATCATGGGGATGAAGATGTGAAATGAAAAGTCATATTAAATAATTTTATAAGGAACTAATTCTCTTCAATAGAGGCTCCGTAGCTTAGTCTGGTTTAGAGCACTGGACTCTTAATCCGGGTGTCGCGGGTTCAAATCCCGTCGGGACCATTTACCCTCTATAATTAAAAAATAAATGTAAAGGGAAAATTTAAAATAAAATAATCACACAAAATCTCTAACATCTAACCCATATTCATAACAAAGCTGCGGCCCTGCAGGAAAATTATTCTTATTGAGCAAAGCCCTGTAAGGATAAGCTCCGTCTTCAAACGCATTGCGCCAGCTTTCTATAAATTTGGAACTCGTTCTGATTTCTTCCCAGGCATCTAGAAGTTTTTGTTTATCTTCTGCATTTAAATATTCAACCCAACACTTCGGCTCTCTCGTATATTGAAAATTGTTAAAATAATAAACTAAACCAAGATGATTATTGCCGTTGGAGAGCGCGCTTTCTCCGATGAATTGTTTCTTGCTGACTTTGGAGCCAACGTTAATTTCAGGATTTAAATGAATATGCTCGTATAAAAATGCCCATCCCTCTCCCTCTCTGTAACCTTCTGCTATGAGAAGGACGACGTTATTGCCTTCTTTATTGCTGCCCTCTCCTCCATCAGTAGCTGGCTCGTTAATGATAATTGCCCCGTCAGACACGGCATAAATCTTATCTCCTTTTGATAAAGGAACATCAATTCCGGCATGTCCATGCCCCTTGTCTCTTTCATGCCTGATTAAACCAAATGGAGTAAGAAACTCATTCCCTCCGCCTATATCTTCAACATCAAAAGACAATGCTAAATTTACAAGCGGGTTTGCTGGATATTTTTCGTTATTTCCCTCGGAGTTTAGGTGTTGCTCTTGCTCTTCAAAGTTTTCTGCGTCTTCAGGACTATTTTCAATTTCGTTTTGAGAAATTTCTCTGCTGTATCGGGCTTTTTCATTTTCCTTGTCTTCAGAATAATTTTGTTTTGAAAAATAAATAAATATTATTCCTAGAAATAATAAAGCAACTACAAAAATAATACTGATAAAAGTAATTTTTTTCATAGAAATAAAGAGTTTTTAAGATTTAATTAGGTTTTGCTTTCTGAAAAAAGATTAAACGCCTTTTTTAATCATACACATTCCTTCTATGACCAATTCTCACAATGATTATTTTATGCATTGAGATGATAACATCAACTATTGCCCTATAATCTGCAATTCTTAATCTCCATAATTTTTCTCCTTGCAGTCTCTTCAGAAATCTAAATGGGTTACCCCTTAATGCATAAATTTTATTTAAGATTATCTCTGCATCTTTTTTATTTAATCTTTTAAGAAATTTCTCAGCATTTTTTTCTATTTGAATTGAATACATCTTATTTTAAAATAATTCCCAATTCTTTTGCAACTTGTTCTATAGGTTTAATTCTGCCTTTTCTTACATTTTCCAGCCCAATTTTTATCTCCTCAATTTCTTCTTCACTAAGAGTTTCTTCTTCAACATTATCGATAAGATTATTGACTATATCATTATAAGACTGCTTATCAACATTTTTTAGCATCTTTAGTCGCTCTAGAGTACTTTGGCTTATCTGTATAGTTGTTTTTTCCATGCTATATAGTAATTATAGTTAGTATATAAAACTTTCTTTTCATTTTATCTTTCATATACCTTCGCATTTTCTGTAAATCCATTTACTTGCGAAGCAGTTTTTTCTGGGAAAGCTTCAAATTTTATTTTTCTGTCTTCAATCATTTGGACAAGAACAACGCCTTCTACAATTTCGTTACTTACAGTTTTCAAACCTTTTGTTAGAGATATTCTATCCCATGGGAGTTCATCAGAAGTAACATAATCATATCTCACAAGCTCGTATTTTACTAAACCATTTTCAATTCCAACATCAGCAGGATCAGGTGAATTTGATTTAACGCTAAATTGCTTCGAATTTTCTCCTCCATAGCTTCCTATTGATAAAACAATTCTTTCTGGATCATAAGCATCATATACAATTGATAAATGCCCGAGCCAATATCCTTTTCCTCCGGGTTCTGTCACAGCTCCAGCATATCCATTTGTTCCTTCTAAAAACCAATTTCCAACTAATCTACCGTCAATGTCATAGTCTATCTTTCCACTTATTGGCTCAGCTGTTCGTATGCTCTTTTCAATAAGTTTGCTTTTGATTGGTTCATTGAAATAGTCATAAGTGTTTGGAACATGAATTTTCCAAGATTCTGCCTTATAATGTTCAGGAACTATAAATCCAGATAAAATAACTTCTTCATCAACAAGATTATAATCAAGATTATTTTTATAATATCCAATTAATTCGCCTGCTTCTACAGGAATTCTATCGCCCTTGTATCCATTATCCGGAGCATATTTTTTAATTTTTTCAGGTAAATTACTAACATAGATATAAATACTAGAAATAGTGCAGGTATGTTCTATTACAATTCTATAGTCTTTACCTTCTTCAGCTCCCGGCATATGTCCAATATCAGTAATCATTCCCTTTCCAGGAGAATAAATCTCAATATCAAATTCTTCATTGTCAAAATTCTGAAAATAATGATGGTCTATAGGAGTTACGTGACTATCAATCATCAGCCCCAACGGTAAAAATACCTTGGTTTTATCTAAATTCACAGGAGCAAAATCAAACTTTGTTTTTGTTCCCTCACATTTCTCTTCTCTTTGCTCACTTTCTGTTTGTTTTTCTACAAAAGATTCTTGAGGGGGAAAAATTGTTTTACATAACTCATTTTCATTTCCTTCACAATATTCATTGCATCTCCCTAGATTATTTAAGCAAAATTTCTTGCAGGATTCCTCGCCAGAACAAAGACTGCCTAAACTCTGACTTTCAAGTTTTTCTAATTTCTGATCCTCAACCCTGCCATTTTCAATATTTTTCTCAAAAAATTCTTTTCCAAAAAACACTCCTGCTATTAATATAATTGCGACAATCACTATTCCAATCCCAATTATTTTATTATTTTTCATCTTATCTATAATATCTCTTTCCTCCAGTTGATGGAAAAAGAGAAGGACAAGTTCCAGTTTCGCTGTAATAGACATCCATATTCATATCATCAACAATTTTGAAATAAACATATCCCATAACTGTTGAACCCGAATAAATCTGATAGCAATGTTCACTCGTCACTTTTTCTGGATTTTTGAATGTTGGATTATTAGGATAAATCCAAATAACATTTCCAGATCCTATATTTCCAATAGTAATTACATCATGCGTCAATATGATTGGTAAAG
>CAYJQP010000080.1:0-3587 GCA_964372385.1 Candidatus Woesearchaeota archaeon
TTTTACAAAAGAAAATTTATTTAAATAAAGACTTCAAAAAATGGATACTTGCGAAGATAGGGATTGAGAATAAAGAATATGATAAGATTTATGAAATATACAGAGCTGTCAGAGATGAAAAGAAAACTAACGTGAAAGTTAAAATATACATTGCTGAGAAATTGCTAGAATTGCTAGAAAAAGAGATAGAGAAATATGGTAAAAAGAAGAAAAAGACTTGAAGGAATTGAGTCACTGAAAAAACAGATAGGGTTTCATGAAGAAAAAAGAGACTCTGCAGTTGAATCTGGCAAGAAAGAACTTGCCGATTATTATGAGAAGGAGATTGAAAGGATGAAAGATAGAAAAAAGAATAGGGAAGAGAAGCTAAAAAGAAAGTAATTTAGATAATTTTTGTCAGTTAAAAGTGGTTAGCGAGATTTAAATATCCTGAAAGAGTTGTTTTTTTATTACATGGCTAATAAGCATTTGGGAGATGCGGTTAAAGTTATTTTGGATGTTTTAGGAGACAGAGAGCTAGAGGCCAATAATTTAATAGGAAAGGTGTGCGAGGCGCGAGGTGTTCTTCCCGATGTGTTATTGGGCAGGACAAGAAGGAGGGAAATTTCTGCTTTAAGGTTTGTTGTGGAATATCTTTTTAGAGAGATGTATAAATTACCATATAAAGAAATATGCGAATTGACCGGAGGATTGCATCACGCCAGTGTTATTTATGGAGTTAGGCGCATTAGTGAATACCTGCGAGAAATGGGTGGAGAACGTGAAGTTAGAGAGCTTTTTAATTCTTTTGAAAGAGGAAAGAGAGCAGATAATGGAAGAGGCAATGGGCAAGATTTGAGTTATAGAGTCAGATAGAAAATAATTGCGGGGAGAAGGAGAGAGCCCATTAGATTTATTCTTCTTGAATTTGAGAGAATTGCGAAGATGCCGAGAGAGGTTGCTCCGACGAGAACGATGACGCCTATGAGATTTGAGAAAATTATATTTACTATGAGAAGGACAAGGAATGTAATTATTGAAAGGGTTTTGTAATTTATTTTATTGATGTGTTTTGCGGAGAGCTTTGCAATTTGAATTCCTAAAAAGAAGGAGATCAATGAAGAGAGGAAGATTGCTATTAATATTATTATTAAATTTTGGAAGGAAAGCGTGTTTAGAATTTCTTTAATTGCGACTGCTGTTCCTGAACGAGTTTTACCGATGCTGTAGAGAGCTACGAAGTTGAGTGCTGTGACAATTGTAGTTATTGCTCCGACGGAAAACAGGAAAGAGCGATTATCGTGCTTTGTTATTTCTGATGCTATGACTGCCGCGTGGCCAGAGCCAATGCCGGGGAGGAATGAGCAGAGGGGCGCGGCAATTGCGGCAGAGAGGGAGGTTTTTAGAAATTGTTTTTTCTGGAGTTTTATTTTTCTTAATGGAAGGATTTTTTGTTTTGTTAGTTTTGCAGAGGAAGTTTTTAATGAGAGGATTAGGGCAGAGGAGCCGAAGAGTCCAGTGAGGAGAGGGAGGAGTGGCTCTTTGATTGGGAGATTGAATGTAAGAATACCTAAAATTCCTGCGAGGAGGAAGATTGTTATAGAGGAGAGAAAATTTTCTTCCCTGAAAATTAAGTAGAGGGAAGCGAAGATAAGAATGAATGGAATTATTTTTTGTATTATGCCGTGAGCGAATGGGAGAATGAAGATGAAAATTGGTGTGAAGAGCAAGATTATTAAAAGAGCTGTGAGCGAGCCGTAAAGTGTGAGGATTACTGCTTCGTAGCCCCTGCCTTTTTTTAGAAGTTCATGTCCCGGAAGAACAGAAAGAAAAGATTCTTCGTCGGGAGCGCCGAGAAAAATTGAGGGGATAAAATCAAGAAATGAGTGAGTGATTGCCATTGACGTGATGAAGATTACCAAAGCGATTGGAGGAGCGTATTGCAAAAGTATTGGGGAGATAGAAATTAGAAATACAGAGACGAGATTGACATGGATGCCGGGAATTAAGCCGGTGAATGTGCCTGCGAGAACGCCGATAAATAAAGCAATGACAAATTCAATTAGCATAGGATTGGTAAAATTGAATAGTTTTTAGGTTTATATGAAGCGGCAAATATAATTTATGTATATGAAACCTTTGTTTGATTTTTCTTATTTGAGGCGATACTATAAAATATAGGGTTGTCGCAAACAGAAAAACGAGCGAAGATAGTGCATTTGGCATTATTTGTTACAGATTTTGGGACTTTTTATGTCATATGATAGTACTTATAGGTAAATTCCCTATAAAAGGTGAATAATAAGGAATGTTGATTTATATAATACATAATTTATCGGTAAATATCCGATAAATAGTATAAAATAGAAAGCTTTTTAAAGATGGAAAGAGTAGTCTTGTTATGGTAACAAAGTACGATATTTTTGAATTTGCTTACACGAACAGACATCCATTAAAGCCGATTGAAGTTGCTAATAAATTTAAGAAAAGTGAAAGAGAATACGATAACATCCATAGGATGCTTACAGAGTTAGCTCAGGAAGATCTTTTAACAAAAACAAATTATGGTTTTCAGGCTAAAAAGAATGATAAATCAAATTTGCTTTATCAAATAGTTTTTCATTGTTTAAGAAATGGAATGAACTATAACCAATTGTTGAATCATGGGCTTGCAAAATTCCTAAGCAAAGCCCTTCAAAAAAAAGAGATTACTTCAAAAGATGTAAATATTCATCCGATTACACTTAGAAAATATATTGATGTACTGTACAAGAACGGTTTGCTTTTAATAATCTCTGAAAAGCCGTTGAAGGTTAAGGTCTTTTATAATGTTCTACTAAATAATCTACTGGTTTATTTTGGGTATAAACATAAGGTCTTAACTGAAGATACAACAAGTTATCTTGGAGAAATTGAAAAAGAGCTTGTTAAATTCAGAAAACTTAAAAGAGAGAATGAGATAAGATATCAGCAAATAGTTGATGAGTTTGAGGTTTCTTTTATTCATCATAGTCTCTCTCTTGAAGGAAATCCATTAACTCTTAATGAAACTAAAAGAATTTTGAAAGACAAAATAATTCCTGCAAATCTTAAGAGCAAGGATATTGATGAAGTTAAAAATTATCAGAAAGCGCTTTTACAAATGTTAAAAGACATTCAGGATAGAAAACCATTGACTTTGCAGACAATCTTGAATTATCATTATTTAGCAATGCAGCATGATCAAGATATTGCAGGAAAAATAAGAAAAATAGAAGTTCGTATCTCTGGAAATCCGAGCTTTAGAATAACAAAAGCAATAAGCATTGAAAAAGAGTTTGAGGTTTTAATTGGGAAGTATAATGAGTTTGTAAGAAAAGGAAAAGTCAACCTTAAAGAGACTCTTGCATTTGCAGTTTATTTTCACAATGAGTTCCAGCATATTCACCCATTTGAAGACGGAAATAGCAGAACAACGAGATTGATTACTTTTCATCTGTTACAATCTAAAGACATTCCAATATTTGATATCCCTTACGGATTACTGGATGAATATTTGAGTTACACGAAAGGATCGAGAAAAAGGGAAGATCAAAAACTACTTTCTAATCTGCAGAAAGTTATACTTT
>CAYJQP010000081.1:0-3540 GCA_964372385.1 Candidatus Woesearchaeota archaeon
CTTATTAATGAGTGTGGGACATAATTAGCCCATCTAATATCCAAATCTATAAATATAGAAAATAGAAATATCTTATTTTAGTTAACCTCTTACGAATTGGCTTGAATAATTTATTCATTTTTATTTACACTTCGGCGAAAATTTATCGTCGTTATCAACCTCTATTTTTATAATAAATAACAGATTATTTTAATAATTATCTATATTGCATTGATTATTATGAAATAAAATTTAATATAAAAAGAGCAAATTGTTGATAAGAAAAAGAGAGTTTTTATTTCAAAGAATAATTGAATAATGTCCCACACACCTTATTAACTAGATAATTTAGTATCTGATAATTATTTCCCGATAGATTATTTGATGTCATTATTATAGTCAAAGACTTTGAAAATTGAGCAGAATTTGTTTTTGACTACATCAAGAATGTAATTGTTAGCATTCTTGACGGCACAGAAAACTAAAAGTTTTCTGTGTTAGCGGAAGACTAAAAAGCTGCTCAAATATTTTTGTCTTCCGCTATATCTATTTTTTATCACCCTCAATAATCTCCTCAACTCTTTCCTCATTATCTCTCTGCTCCTAGCTTCCAAATTAACTCTCAACAGCGTCTCAGTCCCGCTCGGCCTGATATTAAACCAAAAATTATCAAACTCCATAGTCAGCCCATCAAGATAGTCGCTCTTCCTAAATCCATTTCTCGTCTTATAAAATTTCTCAACTTTTTCAATAACTCTTTCTTTGCCATCAATAGGCATGCTAATCTCATCAGAGTTCATGTATCTTTGCAAAGAATTCACAACTTCAGACAACTTCTTGCCGTCTTTTTTATACAAAGACAATAATTCAAGCATTAGCAAAGAAGTTATAAAACCAGAATCAGCATAATAATTATTTTTGTAATAAAAATGCCCTGTATGCTCGCATCCAAAAAAAGCCCCTTCGCGCCGCATTCTTGCCTTGATATATGAATGCCCCACTTTTTCTCTAAAAGCTCTTCCGCCATTCTCTCTAATAATTTCTGGCACTAATTTGCTCATTACTAAATTATAAACAACTCTTCTATTCTTATTCTTCTTCAAAAGATGTTTAATAAGCAAACCCGCAGTCAAAGAACTGTTTAAAACATTCCCTCTGTCGTCAACAAAAACAACCCTGTCCATATCACCGTCAAATGCAATTCCCATGTCAGCTTTTTCTTTCCCAACTCTTTTCTTCAACTCTCTTAAATTTTTTTCAATTGCAGGATTTGGTATATGATTAGGAAATCTTCCGTCTAACTTGAAATACATCTCAATAATCTTAAAAGGCAGTCCGCGATAAACAGCAGACACCATCTTGCCAGCCATGCCATTTCCAGCGTCAACAACAACTTTCAATCTCGCTAATTTCTTTAAATCAATAAACGAATGCAAAAACTTTTTGTAATCTTTTATAATATTTTTATAAAATACTCTGCCTTTCTTTTTTGTAGTCTTCAAATTCTGCTCGCAAATTATTTTTTTAATTTCCTCTAGCCCGCTTGACTCTCCAATTGGCACAGCTCCTGATTTTACAATTTTAAATCCATTATAATTTGTAGGATTATGCGACGCGGTTATCATAACGCCAGGCATTTTCAAGAAGCCAGAAGCAAAATACAATGCAGGCGTGTCAACCATGCCCAAATGCACAACATCTGCTCCTGCTTCCAAAATGCCTTTAATTAAAGAATCGCATAAACTTGGTGAAGAAATCCGCATGTCATGCCCAACAATAACCTTCTTGCATTTCAAAAAACAAACTAAAGCATTCCCCAGATAACGAGTCAAATGCTCATTTATCTCTTTGCCATAAATACAGCGCAAATCATTTCTTTGAAAACAGGCATCAACTCTAAAACGCATCTCCCCCTCTTTTATTCTCGTCATATTTTATCAAGCAGAAGAGTATATAAAAAACTTCACATAATTGCTCCTGCTACCATTAAGGCGATAATTCTCGGTGATTAGGATATATTCTGCACAGAAATTTCTATATACAAGATAAACTTTATTTTATCAACCCTTAGCTTAACAAACCTGCATAATTGAAAAAATCCTTCGTTCCTAAAAAATGGCATCAAACAGATAAATTAATAAATACTAGAAAAGCCCTATTTTTATGTATATATATACTATCTATATAAATAAATCAATAAATAGCATGGAAAGTGAATACAATGCTTGAATTACCAAAATTCCTGAATTTAGAAGAAATCATAGAGAAAGCAAAAAGAAGAGAGATATTAAGCCAGAGAGAACTTCGAGACATTTTATCAAGAACATTCGGCCCCAATACAGACTTATTGGCATTCTCTAAAGCAAAAAATGAGTCCCAAGATAAAGCGAGATATGTAACAAATCTAAACAACAATGCGAGATTTGCAGATACAATTGAAGATAGCTACTTGAAAAGGCCTGCTAAGGTTGAATTAAACACAAAACTTGAGTTTATTTATAATAGAATGGATTTATCAGATACTAACATAGAAGATCTAATCAATAATGATCTTAAAGAAATAACAAAAAAGATGATAAAGGGAGCTATGAATGAAAGAGAAAAATTATTCATTGAGCAATTTGAAAATGGAAATACCCTGCGAGAATTAAGGAGTTTTAAACCAAGCATTAGAAATTCTATTGTCACTTGCATGAATAAAATGATAAATGGAATGGGAGTATATCTTACAAGAGGCAAATTAGAAACCGTGCTTGATTTAAGGAACTACTGTTTCTTTGTCGCAGGAACTGTCGGAGATACACTTAATAGAATAGTTGCTATAGAAGATGGGGAAACACTAAATTACGACAATGCAAGGGCAATTTCCGCCTATTTTCAATTGACAAACATAATGAAAAATTTGAGAGAGGATTTTGAGTTAAGAGAGCACAGGACTAAATTTGTTCCAGACGAACTGCATGCAGGCATTGATTATGAAGACCTATTCAATAAAAAAACAAATGGGGCAAAAAAAGAACGCGAGAAAGTATTAGGAGAATTATTAGCAATTGCAGCAGAATATTTTGTGCCGTCATGCAATTATGTTTTTACAGAAATTCATCCTAAATTGTCCGGCTATACAGCTTTTTGCGGCGTTCCTCTCATCACGGCGAGAGAGACACAGAAACTTATTGAAACTTCAGGCTCTGAAAAAGTTTTTAGAGGAGATAAAGATGCTGTGAAAATAGACAGAGAAAAATTTACAAATATTTTATCATTTGTTTACAATACAGTTAGATTAGATGGAGGCATCAGATTTAAAGCATGGGGAATTGAATACCAAAAAGATCCTCACAGATTTTCCTTCAAGCCGGGCGAATATGAAGCATGGTCGGGAGAGTTGTTAAAGCCATAAAACAAAACAAGTTCGTTATCTTAAAGTGAAAAAAAGATTTATAGTTGCAAAGACAACAATCTTTAAATACAATTTATTTTATCTCACTGCATGAAAATAAAGAGTTTAACCCTGACAATCTTGATTTTGTTTGTTCTCTCCGGGCTTTTAGGGGTTGTCGTTGC
>CAYJQP010000082.1:0-3383 GCA_964372385.1 Candidatus Woesearchaeota archaeon
GCAAAAACAACAAGCTTAAAAACACAGCACTTTTTCAGATTTCAATGGCATCAGAACTAACACCTGCTTTCAAACAATGGAAAATATTTTGCGGAGCAGGACAATTTAGAAAAGCGTATGAATCTATTGATGAAATAGTTCATCCTCACGCCTATGCACTTAAAGGCAAAATCCATTCTCTAGAGCTAGAATTTGATGAAGCTTGGTTCAATCTTGATAAAGCCGTAGAAGAATGGGAAAAATCCACAGAGCCATGTACAATAAGTGATTTAAAAAAACAATTTGAATTAGAAACATTTCGTTTAAGCAACGCTCTGCTTGAAGGAAGTATAGGCACAGCCAAAATTCCAGAAATAAACATACCCAAAAAAGCAATACCTGACCCTACATTAAATTATGTTCTAACTCAAAGAAAATTAAATGAAGCAATATTAAGGTTGCATACTGATGAATCGAAAAAAGCAATACCTTTATTCGTAGAAACTTTATGCCGAAAACCTACAACAATTCTCTATCTTGGACTCGCAGCTGCACAATATAATGCAGAAAAGCATGAAAAAGCATACAAAAATTTAGAATCTGCAAGTTCAAGATTGCAAAGAGGAGTCAATCCTCTCACTCGTCTAATCAGCTCTGCACATCTCCATGCATTCTACTCTTTTTTAGAAAATAAAAGCAAAGCTAAAGAATGGAGGCAATTTTTAGAAGCCACACCCTCTCCAAAAAAAACAATTGATATTTACAAAAAACATGCACAGCTCTATCACGAAAGATGCGAAGAAGCAGGAAGATTATTGATATGGTGATTAATTATCTATCCACTTATATCAAATATAATTAGATGATTCTTTAAAATAATAAATTTTTAAACGGAGAAGGATTTGTTATAACTGCATACTTAGAAGAAAAAATAAAATGAAAGAAGAAAATCAAACATACGAGATTTATTAGATAATGAAGGAGATTTTCTAGAAGTATCCCAGGGAGATTCTGCAAAAGAAGGCACAACGGAAGAAATAGAGCCGGGCATTTTTATTACAAAAGACATCGAAACAAACAGAATAACTGACATTGGCATATTAGATTTTAAAAGAAGAGTTGAACTATTGAAGAAAATTCTTGATAAATTCCATATAAAAATCAGCATGGAAGAATAATTAATCATAAAGAAAATTTTACTTCACTTTCACAACAGCAGATTTTTCTTCTTCCTCTCAGCAATCTTCTCTCTTTTTCCATCACTCCCACTGCGCTCGTCACTAATCTTCTTCCCAATTGATTTTGAAACTTCCTTCAACGCAAAATCAAAATCCTCTTTCAAAATCTTTAAATCTTTGCCTGCCTTTGCATTCTTGTAAACTCTCTTAATCGCACTAATTCCCGCATTCCTGCAGACTGCCTCAACATCAGCGCCTGTCCATCCCTCTGTCTTTGAAACATAATCAGAAATTTTCACGTCTTCGTTCAATGGCATCTCGCGCGTGTGAACTTTAAATATTTCCTCTCTTGTCTTTTTGTCAGGTATAGGCAACTCAACAATTGCGTCAATTCTTCCGGGCCTCAACAACGCAGGATCAATTAAATCCCTGCGGTTCGTCGCAGCAATCACAACAACTTTCTCCAATTCTTCAATTCCATCAAGCTCTGTCAACAACTGATTGACAACTTTATCGCCGGCATCGCTTAAGGAACTTCCACGCATCTTTGATATTGAATCAAACTCGTCAAAAAATATTATCGCAGGAGCAACCTGCCTTGCTTTCTTAAAAATCTCTCGCACATGTTTCTCTGATTCGCCAACCCATTTTGAAATCAATTCAGGCCCTTTAACAGAAATAAAATTAGCATTTGACTCTGTCGCAACTGCCTTCGCTAATAAAGTCTTTCCTGTTCCGCTCTCGCCAGAAAGCAAAACTCCTTTTGACGGCTTTATCCCTGCTTTAGCAAATAAATCAGGTCTTATCAAAGGCAATTCAACCAACTCTCTAAGCTTCTCCTTCGCTTCATCCAAGCCACCAACATCGCTCCAATTAACATGCGGTTTGTTAATCAAAACTTCTCTCATCGCAGACGGCTCAACCTGCTTCATTCCATCAACAAAATGCTGCCGTGAAACTTTAATTTTATCTAATATAGCAGTAGGAATTTTTTCATCCATTTTCTTCAATTCTGCAAAATGGGGCTTAATAGCTTTCAATGCTGCCTCTTTGCACAAAACCTCAATATCAGCTCCCGTATATCCAATTGTCTTCTGCGCTATTTCATCAAAACCCACGTCTCTATCCAAGGGCATACCTCTTGTGTGAATTTTCAAAATTTCCTTCCTTCCAATTTCATCAGGCGGATTAATCCTCAACTCTCTGTCAAATCTTCCGGGCCTTCTTAAAGCTTCATCAATATCTTCCGGGCGATTTGTCGCAGCCATTACTACAACTTGCCCTCTTGATTTCAAGCCGTCCATCAACGTCAATAACTGCGCGACAATTCTTTTTTCAGTTTGGTCAATTCCCTCTCCCCTCTTCGGAGCAATTGAGTCAACCTCGTCAATAAAAATAATTGCAGGAGCGTTTTTTTCTGCCTGCTCAAAAACATCCCTCAAATGTTTCTCTGACTCTCCATAATACTTTGAAACAATTTCAGGCCCTGCAATAGAAAAAAATGCAGAATCAGTTTCAGTCGCGACCGCTTTCGCCAATAATGTCTTCCCTGTTCCGGGCGGCCCAGTCAATAAAACTCCTTTAGGCGCTCCAACACCCAGCTTCTGAAAAACTTCAGGATGCTTCATCGGCAGTTCAACCATCTCCCTGATTAATTCAATTTCATTTTTCAAGCCCCCAATATCTTCATAAGAAATCCCTGTTGCTTTCAAATCACCAGCATATGGTGTATCTGAAACAATTATTCTTGTTCCTGCATTTACAATCACATATCCTTTTGGATTGACTTTGGAAACAACATATCCTAATCGTGTACCGAAAACATCAATTACAATTTTCTGATTTGCATTCAGAGGAATATCTAGCAGCTTTGAATGAAAATATTCAGTAGGATCATCGCTGAATCTAACTTCTTGTAAAGGCGCAAGAGTCACAGAACTAGCTCCTTCAACTTTAACTAAACTAATCCAAATATTATCTCCAATAGAAGCCCCGATATTAGATCTTACTGTTCCGTCAATTCTGATAATTTCTCTTCCATTGTCATGTGGCATTGCTCTCAACGCTCGCACAACGCCCTTTGCCTTGCCTTTTATTTCTACGATATCTCCGGAAACAATTCCCAAATCTCTCATCACTCTACTCGGTATTCTAGCAATTCCTTTATCAATATCTTCCTGCAAACTTTCTGCCACTTCTAATTTTAATGCTTTTTCCTTCGTCATC
>CAYJQP010000083.1:0-3356 GCA_964372385.1 Candidatus Woesearchaeota archaeon
GTGGCTTACGAGTTGGCGAAATAGTTACTCTAAAAAAACAAGATGCTAATTTTAATGAAGGGTTAATTCATGTCAGAAAAGCGAAAGGAAGAAAGGACAGATTTGTAAAAATTCCAGACAGCATAAAGGATGAACTAGAACATTATTGCAAACTCGATAATTCAGATATTTTATTTCCTTCTAACAGGTTCGGAAAGCTTTCAACAGCAACAATTCAAGCAATTGTTGAGAAAGCCGGAAAAAAAGCAGGGGTTAAAAAAGAGGTTTATCCCCATCTATTAAGACATTCGTTTGCAACACACTTATTAGAACAAGGCACAGATTTAAGAATAATACAAAAATTACTCGGCCATAGCGATATAAAGACGACTCAAATATACCTTTCAATATCTCAACAATCTATAAAAAACATTAAAAGCCCACTTGATTCACTCTAAAACCTAAAATGTCAACAGTCAGAGAATATCTCCCTATAGAAGACGCTAAGCTAACAGTGGAAAAACCAGCAAAGCCGAAGCAAACAACAGCAGAGCTTACAGTCATAGAAAAACCGGGAAATCCTGTTCCAGCTTCGCAA
The DNA here is from genome assembly GCA_964372385.1 of Candidatus Woesearchaeota archaeon. Classification (GTDB taxonomy): domain Archaea; phylum Nanobdellota; class Nanobdellia; order Pacearchaeales; family GW2011-AR1; genus JAUSIK01. The sequence continues at coordinate 578 of CAYJQP010000083.1, forward strand.
TTAGAAACAAAAAAAATATCAAAAAAATATTCTAAATCTAAAAAGCCGAAATCAGAACCTTCAGAAATACAAACTCCAAAACAAGATTCAATTCTTATAATAACAGAAAAGCCGCAGGCAGCGCAAAAAATCGCTTACGCTCTAGGCAATCCAACAAGGCACTATGAAAAGCAAGCCTCTTACTACGAATTAACGCGAGACAATAAAAAAATAATCGTAGCATCTGCAGTAGGCCATCTTTTCAATCTAACTTACACGCCGGGACAAAAGGGCTGGCCAATCTTCAAAATAGAATGGGTTCCTTCCTACACTTCAAAACGCGCCGCATTTACAAAATTGTATTACGACTTGTTAAAAAAACTCTCAAAAAGAGCAAAGGAAATTATAATCGCAATGGACTACGATATAGAAGGCGAAGTCATTGGCTGGAACATTCTAAGATTTATTTTTAACAAAGAAACTGCAAAAAGAATGAAATATTCTACTCTAACTAAACAAGAATTAGAAAGCTCTTATGAAAATCCTCTTCCCGAGCCAGACTGGGGGCATGCTTATGCGGGAGAAACCCGTCATATACTTGACTGGCTTTACGGAATAAATCTCTCAAGAGCTTTAATGTCAGCGATAAAAACAAGCGGCTCTTTCAAAATTCTCTCAATCGGCAGAGTTCAAGGCCCTGCATTGAAAATTATCGTTGATAGGGAAAGGGAAATTGCAAAATTTAAGCCAGAACCCTACTGGCAGGTTTTGGCTTTATCCAATGGCATAGAATTCAAGCATCCAAAAGACATTTTTGACAAAAACCGGCTTGAAATATTCAAAGACATAAAAGAAGCAGAAGCAGAAACGAAAAAAACAGAAGAGCACATTAAACCGCCCGCGCCTTTTGATTTGACAACACTGCAAAGAGAGGCATTTCGCTGGCACAGCATCAACCCGTCGCAGACTTTGCAAATTGCACAAAAACTTTATCTTGACGGCCTAATCTCATATCCAAGAACAAGCTCGCAAAAAATTCCTGAATCAATACAGCCAAAACGCATTATCAAAGAACTTGAAAAATATTTCCCGCAATACACAAAATTAGTTGAAAGAGCAATACCAATAGAAGGCGCAAAATCAGACCCTGCTCACCCTTCAATCTTCCCAACAGGAGAATTTAAAAAACTTGACGACAATGATTTAAAAATTTACAATCTAATCGTCAAAAGATTTCTCTCTGCATTTGCTCCTGATGCCATAAATGCAAATAAAAAAATAAAACTCACGACAGACAAAAAAGACAAAGAAGGCAATGTAATAACATTCACTGCCTCTGGCTTGAAAGTTCTTGAAAAAGGCTGGACGCAAATCTATCCCTCTGTTTTTGAAGAAAAATCTCTTCCTGATTTGCAGGGCAGAGTAAAAATAGATGAAATAAAATTTCTTGAAAAAGAAACCCAGCCGCCTAAAAGATACACGCCCGCATCATTAATCACAATTCTTGAGAAAAAAAATCTCGGAACAAAAACCACGCGCTCAATGATTGTAGACACTTTATTTGAACGCGGCTATCTAGAAGGAAAATCAATAAAAGCAACTCCTTTAGGAATAAAATTAATTGAAGCCCTTGAAAAAAACTCTCCAATAATTATAGACGAAAATCTGACAAGAACAATGGAAGAACAAATGGATGCAATACAAAAAAGTAAAAAAGACCTGAAGGAAAAAGAAAAATCTGTGATTTCAAAAGCAGAACGCATCATAACAGACATAGCAAAAGAGTTCAAAACAAAAGAGATACAAATAGGAAAAGAAATCCTTGAAGGAATTGAAGTGCAAAGACAAGAAGAGAGAGAAAATAACACTATCATAGACTGCCCTACATGCAAAAAGGGCTCTCTTCGTATTCTCTATTCCAGAAAAACTCAAAGATATTTTGCTGCATGCTCTTCCTATCCTGAATGCAGGCAAACATACTCTCTTCCTCCAAATGCATTAATAAAAAAATCAGAAAAGACATGCGAAGAATGCAAATGGCCCAAACTTCTCTCAATAAAAAAAGGCAAACGCCCATGGGAATTCTGCTTTAATCCAAACTGCCCGACGAATATTAAAAGAAGAGAGGAATATGAGGCGAGACAAAATGTTTTGAAGGCGAAAGGAGAATCATCTTCTTAAAACTCTGAAAGCGTCACTATAATCTGGTTTAATTCCCTGATCCTCAAAATATTTAACATATGAAATAGTATTATCGGAATCCAATACAAACGCAGTACGCTGTAATAATCTATCGGGATGCATAAGAGATCCATAGGCTATCCCAAATTCTCCAGTACGATGATCAGAAAGTAAATATTGATTCAACCGATGAGCCTTACGAAATCTATGCAATGCAAATGGCAAGTCCATACTGATCGTACAAAGGGTAAAATTATGAGTGTAATCACTCTCTCTTAAATTTTCAAAATTAATTGTTTCTTGTTCACAAACAGGTGTATCAATAGAATTAACAAGATTAAACAATTTTCTAGTTGAAGGCAAGTCATTTAGTCTTATAACAGAACCATTATCACTTATTAAAGTAAAATCGAGTGCTTTATCCCCCTATCTTAAGCATTTGACCCAGAACATCATAGCTAACCGTCACACTTGCGACATCTTCGTATGCTGCCTTAACTCTTTTATGGACTTCCATAAAAGGATATAAATTCTAAATTTAAAAAGATTATTATAACGGAGAACATATAGAGAACTGCATGGCTTATGTCTTATTTATTTTGCAGTTCTCTATCTGGAA
>CAYJQP010000084.1:0-3309 GCA_964372385.1 Candidatus Woesearchaeota archaeon
CCAGATCCTATATTTCCAATAGTAATTACATCATGCGTCAATATGATTGGTAAAGGATTTCCATAAGTAGCATCTCTACCAAAAATAACTCCGCCCATACCTGTGCTAGGATCAGGATTTAAAAACCACTGTCCTGAGATAGTTCCTATCTTATCCCTTGACACCTTGCCGCAATCATTTCCTGGAAGAAGTTTGTAATAAGCATCTCTCATCTCTCCCCGATACATGTCATACGGACAGATTCTATGAACACTATTGCTCCCGACAAACAAGGCTTCATATCTTTCCTGATTAACATATTGATTCGTTATTTTCTCATTTTCTGCAATAAAATCCATAGACGCCGCACTACTTGTTTTGTGAATGTATCCTAATAACTCTCCTGCTTTGAAAAAAACAGATTGAACTTGTTGATCTGCACTTGAATCAGAGGCAGGATGCATAACCTTGCTTAGAGAATCAACAATCTCTTTTAAATGAGCTACTCGCATTTCATATCCGCAACCAAGTGTAAAAATCAAACCTTTATCGGTGATGTAACTTGAATCATTTTTTCTCTCAGGAGGAAGATAGTGGCTTACTGCCCTTAATGTCATATCTGCTGGAGCATAAACAGGAATTTTCTGATTTAAAAATTCATCTTTGATAAAAACATACGATGTGCCGAGCATTTCTGTATTTCCTCCGCCAGCGCCACCAACTTGGCTCATAGTCTTCAAATATTTGGGATCAATTACATAATGAGTAAAATAAAAATCAGAGCAATTTTCTTCAGTCGCTTCATTTCTTGAATTGTTATCTTGATTAAGAGGCGATGAAAAATAAGTTTTGCAAAATTTGTTTTCAGGATTTTCTCTACAGTATTCTTCGCATATTCCCTTATTGTTTAGACAAAAATCCTTACACACCTCTTCACCAGAACAAAGACTGCCTAAACTCTGGCTTTGTGCTTCCTGATTAAATGTTTTATCAGCCTCTGAATCAACCAAAACACCCTTCTCCTTAAGAATCTCTCTTACAATTCCAACAACTCCAATAAGAACAAGAACAACTATAATACCTATTATCACGAAACTCTTTTCCATATAAATTCAAGAAGGATGATGTAGGTTATTTACAAAGCCATTACACCCCACAATATTGCAATGACAGCCCAAAGATAGTTTGTCCATTTCGGCCATTTCAAAACTGTTCCAAGTGCTATCAGAACGCCGAGCAAAATCGGCCCTCCTGCTGCAATAGCTGTTTCATAAGCCATTCTTTCCTTCACCTCCTTTCATGATATAACAAAGGAAAAGAGGTTATTAAAGGTTTCTCCAAAAATTCTCTGGTGCATTAAGTGTCCATGATATAATAATTAATTTTATTCGGAAACCGAACAATTTAAAAACTTCGGATACCTAATTCTTCTATGAAGATTTTAGAAGCATTTGACAAAGAAGTTAAAGGAAAAAGATATTATCGTTATAGAATTAATTTGCCAAAACAAGTTGTAGAAGATTCTAATTTAAAGGGAAAAGATTTGAAGGCAAAAGTAGAAAAAGAAAAGATTATTATTGAGAAAGAATAATTTTAGTCATAAGATATATCAAACCAGTTTTTAAGCGGAAGTTGTATTTCTATTTCTCTTTTTGTTTCTTCATCTATTATTTCTGTAATATCTTTTAAACTTAGTAAAGTTAGATTAGGAATCCTTCTATCCACTAATTCTTGCTCAAAACCAGATTTAGAAACAATAATATATTCAAATTTTCCACTTGCAGAAGTTTTTTTAGATTTTATTTTTAAATTCTCAAAACATTCACTCCCGATTTTCTTTTCTTTAAATTTTACCTCAATAAAAATAGTTTTAGCTTTATTTTGTAATACTAAGTCTATATCTTCTCCACCTTCCCACCATTTACCGCATTCTATAAATTCAATCTTTTTATTATTTATTTTCTTACCATTCATAAAGATAAAGAATTCCTTAATTATATCTTCAAATATTCTTCCGCAATAATCTATAAATTCTTTGTTTATTCTTTTTTCTATTGAACTAAGATTACCTACCGTTATTTGCTCCCTATATGGATACACAAACCTATACCAAAATTTGAAAAAGTTATCTTTTATTCTATATCTCTTCATCCTCTTCTTACCGAAGAGAGGGTTGTCTGATTCTACTATATCAAGTAATTCAGAAAGATTTACTAAATAAGGAGAAATCTCATAATTTTCTAAACCTAAAAAATCAGCTATTTCTTTTGATTCTATCTTTCCTTCTGAAATTGCTCTTAATATTGAAATATATCTTTCGGGATTTTTTAATTCAAATTTTAATGCATTTATAGGTTCATTAAATAATGGACCATTTTCTAACAAGGTTAATTTTTTAAATGCTTCAAATAATTCGATATTTAAATACTTAAAATCAGAAAGATATTTAGGATTACCTCCAAATATTGAAAATATTTTTATTTTCTCTTCTTCATTCTTTTCTTTAAACATTTCTCTTAAATCAATGTATTTAAATTGTTTAATAGGATAAGAAAATGTTTTTCTCCCATAGAGTGGTCCCTTTTCTTCTAAAGCCAATCTGTGCATCATGCTCATAGAAGAACCACAGATTACTACCATAATTTTTTTATTTTTTAAAGAATTATCCCAACTATCTTGCAAATTAAAAACAAAATCCTTAGCAAAATTATCTATTCTTTGGAATTCATCAATAACTATCAATATCTTCTCATTTTCACTTTTTTCTGATAAATAACCAAAAAAATCTTTCCATTTATCTATTTTAATGGTTTCTTTAAAAGTTTCTTCTATCTTTGTTGTCAAGGCATTTATAAAATCTTTTTTATTATCATAAACTACATTTATGTAGATTTTTCTCTCTCTTATCTTACTAACAAACTTACGAAGTAGTTCGGATTTACCCATTATTCTTCTACCGTATAAAACTCCAAATTCACCTCTTTTAAGATTCTCAAATCTCTGTTTAAGAAATTCCAGTTCTTGAACTCTATCGTAAAATTTTCTTTCCATTATATAATCAAGATTATATAACTATATAATAGGTATTATATAAATCTTTCTGTTTTTCTAAATTGTATATTTTCGGACACTGAAAGATTTATATAGTTCGGATACCGAATATATGTATGGAAACCCTGATAAAAACAATATGTCCACATTGCAATAGTAAAGAAGTAGTCAGACGAGAGTTTAAGCGAATACAAGCACATGGAATAAGGCAAAGATATTTTTGTAAGTCCTGCTCAAAGAGGTTTATACCAAGAGACCCTTTCTTTATAACTTGACTTC
>CAYJQP010000085.1:0-3306 GCA_964372385.1 Candidatus Woesearchaeota archaeon
GAGTCTCGCGTATTCCAGCGGGAGCGGTCGGGTGGTTTTAGTTCGTGGCTCTGCCACGCGCGAAAATAATGAAAAATCCAAGTAATCTCTTTCAAGCAAACCTCAAGGCATCTTCTCTTCAGCCACTTTCACTCTTCTTGCAAAATCCTCTTTCCCAGAGCTTTTTGTTTTTCTATATTTCCAGAAAATAAATATTATGGCTATTAATAAAACAATTACAATAGTCCAGCTAATCCATCTTTTGCTGTTTCCTTTTTTCTCAAGCGCGCATTTTCCAGTACAGCACATTCCGTCAATTGTTTCTTTCTCCTCGCCGTCGCAAACCTCTCCTCCAGAGCAAATCAGCCCATTTAATTCAGAGCAGTAATACAAAACTTCTTTCTCTTCTAAATAAGGTGTCTCAACCTCGCTCTCGTTAATCGTAAAACTAATCTTAACTGGCAATTCCAAAACAAAATCCCCTGCTTTTACATAAACACTTTCATTTATTCCACTTTCTTTTATCTCTTCACTCAACTCAAAGGCAAAACTTATATTAAAGCTGACAGCCTCTTTCGGCTTTATTTCAATTCTTTCAGGAGCATTAATATTAAACATTCCTCTATTATACTCAATCTTAATGTCATCTATGACTTCATCACCAAAATTTACAATTGTAAAAGGATATTCTATAATTTCTCCAGCTAATACAGTGCTGACAACACTTATCGGATTAACTCTCAATGTAATCTCACCCTTGCCATCTGCAACATTATCGCCAGCAATCAGATACAGAGGAACAGCATATTTTCCGAAATTAATTTTTCTAAATCCAGTTTCATTTACATTAGAAATAGAAAAATCAATTTTATTATCTCCAGGATTTAAAATAACTTCTCTTTCAGAAGGGAAATTCACTGTAATTGTCTTATCAAAATCCTCGTTTAATTGCACATTAATAGAAAAGTCAGCAGAAGCATAAACAAATCCTGGTTTTATTGAATAATCTGTTAAATTTCCTAAAACAGAAAAGTTCTGCTCAAAATCAATTCTCTCAACATTTCCAGCTAAAGTTGTTGCAATGTCTTTAACAACAAGAGTGTAATTATTCTCACTATTAGGAGCAATAGCCCATAAAAACCACTTGTCTCCTAATTTTCTAAAGTCATATTCTAAAGGTACTGCTACATGCCCCCTCCTAAATTCAATTTGCTCTTTCCCAATTGGCTCAACTATATTTCCGCTTATCTCTGCTATTATTGTCTCGCCTCTTTCATATTCTGCCTTCAAATCAGAAGAAATCGCAAAAACATTTACTGCTAAAAATAAAATTACACAGAAGAGAATCACCAATTTTTTCATAAATAAATTAATTAATAGAGTTATATAAACTTGCTGTTAAATTTTATAAATTTGTCTGATGCCTTCACTTGCTCATCTCCTTCAACTTCTTCATCGTCTCATCAAGCTCTTTATCCTCCGGTGATTTTGCGCGTCTCAGAGGTCCCTCACTGCCAGGCATCCCTGCTCCAAATCTCGGCCTTGGAGAATATCTCGCCATCACGGCTCCTGGGGGAGCAGGCGGCCTTGTAACTCTCTGCACTTTCGCTTTCCCTCTTCTGCTCCACCACCATATTCTTATTTTGTTTCTGAAAATTATTCCTAAAATTAACAGCACAATTAAAATAACTAATAAAATAATCCACACTTTAGAAATCCCTTTTTTCTCTTCTTCAACTTTCTGTATGCAGCAAATTTCCCCAGTATCAGAACAGCTCTCGTCTTTTTCTTTCTCGTCGTCAAAACAGTTTGTCCTGCAGGTTCCTCCGGCAATTGTTTCACAGATGTTTTCAATCTGCTTCTTAACGCATGCACCATCAATACAACAGCTTCCATCTGCAGAGCTTTCTATTCTGCCAGTGCACTTTTGTTCAGAAGTGCATGTCAAGCCGCTCTTAGCATCACATGTCTGCTCTTCAACTCTTATTGAACAGCACTCTAAACCTGCCCCAGAACTAGAGCAGTCATAATTATACAGTAAATTCCCACTCGCTTCAGAGCATCTAAACGGATTCTCGCAGTAATATCCTGCAGATTCACACAACACCAAGCCAGAGTCGCCTCCTCCATCTCTTACAACTGTTTTTGCCCAGCCAGAATACAAAATAAATGCAGTATCTCTGATATTATTATTGTTCCAGCATCCATCTTTTGTTTGTATGCTTAAAAGATAATTCTTTGCTTTCTCAACCTCAAGAGCATTTGTTCCACCGAGAGCAAACATTACAAGGCTTGTATCATAAAACCTGTTTTCCCCTCCAGGAATATCCCAATACCCTCCTTCTTTCTGCTTCTGAATTATTTCAGAATACTGTTCCTCTCCGCCTGTTAAAATATACAAGAAAGCATTTGGAAATTTTTCTAAATTATTATCTGCAAATGCAAGAAGATAAGGAACATAAGGCGATACTTCCCCCCCTATTTTCTGTAAGGCGACAGCGCTCCACAAAGTTCCTTCATAATCACAGCTTCCGCTCCCCGCGGCATTAAAACACTTTGAATTAACTTTTTCATTAGTTGTCCCCAAAGAAGCGCTTGAACTCGTTTCAGAAGAAATAAAAACAGTTCCGCTGTTTCCTCTCTGATACGCGAGCGTCGTTATAAAATCCTGGTCGCATGAAATCTCAAATTCTTTCTCAAGGCAGTTTTCATTTATTTTCAGCCAATAGCCTCCGTAGGAAACAGACAAGCACTGTCCAGGATTTCCTTCCAATTTCATGTCATCTTTTACATTTATCGTTCTCTCAATATTGTCATATCTCAATGTGCATTCAGAAGCTGCGTGATTATCAATATCAATCTCCAAATACCATGTCAGCTCTTTCGTGTTTATTTCCTTGGACAAAAGCCATTTCTCCACATCATCGCTTTTCTTGCCCATCCTGTCATAAGCCAACAGAACTTGCGCAGTTTTTTTAATATTGCATCCAGATTTAGGCCAGCACTCCTCTCGCGATTTCTCATTTTTTATAATGTCCTCTAATTCTTTTTTCGCGCCCAAAGCCAATGTAGAAAAAATCGCCTCCTCTAAAGACAAAGAGCCCTCGCTCCTTTTTTCAATTTCATTTTCCAAGCACGCATACGCTTTCTCAACATCTCCCTTGGAAGCGTCTACAAAATCCGGCTCGCCGACAATACTTTCTTCACTATCATTTTCCTGCGCAAGCGCAAAAACCCCAAATAAGATTATAAGCACAAATAAAAACAAAATCACTCTTTTTTTCATTCAAATCATAAGTTTAACGCATTTAAAAATATTCTTACTTT
>CAYJQP010000086.1:0-3236 GCA_964372385.1 Candidatus Woesearchaeota archaeon
ATAATACAGTACTTAAGGCATTTTTTCTTGATTCTGCCGTTGGCGTAATCTCGCCAGTATCATTGGCTAGGTAAAACTTCCAGCCGTATTGGTTATCTGAGTATCTTACTACTTCGTATTTTATTTCCATATTTGTTTTATTTGAGAGGTGTTTTTAAATTTGACTATTTGTGAAAATTTTTTGGATAACGAAAGAAATAAAAATCAAGGATTTTTAGATTGGGGATGGAAAAAAGAATGAAAGTAATTTTGAGTTTTGTTGTTCTGGTAGTTTTGATTTTTGGCTTGTATTTTTTTACTGACTGGTTTTCTAAGACAACTGGATACTTAATTGAAGATGAAGAGGAAGAAACAACATTGGCTAAATGTTTAGCTGAAAAAAATGTTAAATTATATGGCTCTAAAAAGTGCCCTGACTGCAAAAAACAGAGGGATTTTTTTGGCAATGGCTTCAAATTTGTAAATTATGTTGAGTGCAATGGGCTCGGCGAGAACTGCCAGGAATTACGACTTGTTCCAGCATGGGAGATTAATGGAGAATTTTATTATGGCTTGAAGAGTTTGAATGAATTGAAGATTATTTCTGGATGCTTTGATGCATAATTAGAGAGTGTAAGCATATTTAAATATGGCATTATAATTTTATTTTTATGGAAGGCGAGGGTGTAATAAAATTCAGACAGGATTTTATAGAAGGAGAGCCTATTGAGTTGTCAAAAATAAGAGAGTTAAACAGATGGAGGCAGATTCTATATGCTTTTGGCTTGATAGGAGAGGACTGCGGAATTGGTTACGGAAACTTAAGCCAGAGAGTTTCTGATAGTTATGCAGAAATAAATAAAAAAAGTTTTATTATTACTGGAACGCAAACAGGCTGTCTTGAGAAACTAACCGGAGAGAATTATACAACTGTTAATGAATATTATCCTGAAAAGAATTTGATTGTATCGGAAGGGCCTATTGAAGCTTCTTCTGAATCTATGACGCATGGTGCATTGTATGATGTGGATGATAAAATAGGATTTGTTTTTCATGCTCATTCGCCTGAAATTTGGAATATGGCGAATGAACTAGGCATTCCTCAAACCAGAAGAGATGTTAAATACGGAACACCGGAGATGGCGAAAGAAGTACAAAGATTGTTTATAGAAGAGAGTTTAGAGAAGAGCTTATTTAGAGAGAGAGCTATCATAGAGAAGGGTATTTTCTCAATGGGCGGACATGAGAATGGAATTATCAGCTATGGAAGAACTGCGGATGAAGCTGGTTTCAGAATGCTTCATTGTTTATCAAAACTTAGAGTTTTTTAGTAAATATTAAAAGCCCTGCTGCTTCTTTTTGAATATGAATAGAAAGAAAAAAATAATTTATTTTGATAATGCAGCGACAACGCGAGTTGATAAAAGAGTTGTTAAAGAAATGCAAAAATATTATTTGGAAGAATATGGGAATCCTGGTTCAATACATGAACTCGGGGAGAGAGCGTTGGGGGCAGTGAATGATGCTCGCCGAAAATTAGCTTCAGAGATTAGATGCAAAGCTGGAGAAATTATTTTTACTTCTGGAAGCACTGAAAGCAATAACCTGGCATTTTTTGGAATTGCTAAAAGTGAATTGGGAAAAAAGAGAAAAAAAATAATTATCAGCTCAATTGAGCACAGCAGTATTTTTGCGATTTGTGATGAGCTTAGAGAAAATGGTTTTGATGTTGTGGAGATTGGTGTTGATCAGTATGGGATTTTGGATATTGAAAAATTGGAGAGGGAGATTGATGAAGGAACATTATTAGTTAGTATTATGCATGTAAACAATGAAATTGGTGTTGTGCAGGATTTGAAGGAAATCGGAAAGATTTGCAAAGAGAAGAATGTGATTTTTCACAGTGATTGCGCGCAGAGTTTTGGGAAATTAAGAATTGATGTTAATTCAATGTCGCTTGATTTAATCAGCGCTGGAGCGCATAAGATTGGCGGGCCTAAAGGCATTGGATTTTTGTATGCGCGTTCTGGAATCCCATTGAGAGCTTTAATTTATGGCGGCGGGCAAGAAAGAGAGCTGCGAGGAGGAACTGAAAATGTGCCTGGAATTATAGGATTTGTGAAAGCCCTTGAGTTTGCTAAGAAAGTTGATTGGCAAAAGATTTTAAAGATTAGAGATTATTTTATTTCTGGGCTTGAGAAATTGGGCGGGAGAATTAATGGAAGCAGGGAGCGGCGGATTTCTAATAATATTAATGTTTCTTTTTTAGGGATTGATGCTGAAGGGGCTGTTTTGTATTTGTCTTCTAAAGGAATAATGTGCTCAACAGGAAGCGCCTGTGAAAGCAGAGCTGAAAAAGAGAACAGGGTTTTGAAAGCAATTGGATTAAATCAGAGAGAGATTGATGGAAGTTTAAGATTTAGTTTAAGCTCGGATATTGGTAAGAAAGAGATAGATTTTGTTTTGAAAGTCATGGAGAGATATTTGAGAAATAAAATATGATAATTACAAAAGAAAAATTTTTGAAGGAGAAAGAATTTTTTTTAAAAGAAATGACATCTGGAAAAATTTTCATTTACCCAACTGATACAATTTATGGAATTGGGTGTGACGCTGTAAATGGCGAAGCTGTAAAGAAAATTAGAGAGATTAAGAAAAGAGAAGACAAGCCATTTTCTGTTATTGCGCCGTCTATTGCATGGATTAGAAAAAATTGTTATGTTGATTCTTTGGTTGAGAAATGGCTTAAAAAACTACCTGGGGCTTATACTTTAATTTTAGAATTAAAAAATTTGGATGCTGTCAGTTCAGAAGTTAATAACGGTATGAAAAACTTGGGCGTCAGAATTCCTGATAATTGGTTTGCGAAAATCGTTGCTGAATTTGGAAAACCGTTTGTAACAACTTCTGTGAATATCAGCGGAAAGAAGCATATGGAAAAATTTGATGAACTGAATTCTAATATAAAAAACAAGGTTGATTATTTTATTTATGAAGGAGCTTTGGAAGGAAAGCCAAGCACGGTTGTGAAATTAGTTGATGGAAGAGAAGAAATTTTAAGATAGAGAGAACTGAATTAATTGCGTGATATTTTGTATTCAGTTATCTAACGGATAACTGCTAAAGCAATATCATCTAAACAACGCAGTTATCCGTATCATAAAAAGTTCAAAATATTAATTTTAATATTTTATCGTCTTAGATATTGGCTATTTAAAAATATCAATCACCTTTTCATTTAACAACGTCATAAAACG
>CAYJQP010000087.1:0-3183 GCA_964372385.1 Candidatus Woesearchaeota archaeon
ATTAGCAACTATGCAGATTTTTAAATTTTGATAACAACTCTTATTTATGACAATCTTCAATGTAATTATTGAAAAAGACGAAGATGGCTATTTTTTTCAGATGTAGTTGAACTTCCTGGATGTCATACACAAACGAAAAGTATAGATCAGCTTATAGAGAGAACAAAAGAGGCAATTTCCCTTTATTTAGAATGTGAAAGACCAGAATTAATTGCAGAGAATAAATTTATAGGACTGTAACAAATAGAGGTTTAAGATGGCTAAATTGCCAAGAATTGATGCAATTAAACCTGCTAAAGTTTTAAAGAAATTAGGATTCAAATTCCTAAGACAAAAAGGAAGCCATATGTTTTTTAAGCACCCAGATAGCAGAACAACTGTCGTCCCGTATCATCCTGGAGAAAAATTAGGAACTGGTTTATTATCCTGAGTTCGCCACATAAAGAAAACTGGAAATTTCCTACTTATAAAGTTCTGTCAGTTGGAGTTTTTAATAGTTTTTTGTGTTATTTTAATGAAAATTTGGCTGTTTTTTGAGTAATTTCTGGTAAAAATAGAGTTTTTCCATATGAAATAGAGGTAAAAACAAAGCATACTTTCGATAATTGAATTAACTGTCAGAAGATTGCGAATTTTTATGAGTTACTTTCTTGATTTTACACAGGAAATAAGCTAAAATTATGTGTCAATTCAATTTGAGTTTTTTTGAGTGACTCCAATAGAAATGAAGGTTAGAATTTTTTATTCAACTGGCGAACTCAAGTTATTAAAAATTATAAAGGAAGATATGAAAATAAATAGGGAAGAAATCAGCAAACCTCTTTCTTCGGAATTTTTTCTGTATTGAAAGAGCAGTCTATCTCCTGATTTGCCCTCCCATCTCCGCCCTCACTTTGCAATTCTAAAACCCCATTGAAAATCTCAAAATCCCTGCTATTAACATTCTTCTCAACAACAATACTATCAAATCCCGCGCTATTATCAAAAAATGTAAACCTCACAGAAAAAACCCCGGAAACACTTTCATCAAAATTATGTACCTCTAAAGAACAACCAACTGTTTTGGAAAAACATATCCCTCCATCAAATTCATTGCAAATCTCTGTTTTTATAAAATTTTTCAAAGCATAAGATATTTGCTGTTTAATACACCCAGAATCTAAACCACTACCGACACCGTCCTCGGCGCCAGCACCACTTCCAGCTCCTCCGCTCTGCGCTCCTCCAGCTCCCCCTCCACTTCCTCCGGCAATTGCTCTTCCGCTTACGCCCGCATTAACACCAGTTCCCTCTTCATCACTCTCATCAGAATCTAACAAGCTGTCATCTCCTCCATCTATTCCTCTTCTTATATCTCCACTTCCTTGGGGAGCTAAATTAAACAAAACAAAATAACTAATTCCAGCAACTAAAATAAAAACAAAAACAAACAATAAAAAAATTCCAAGCTTTCGCATCTAAAAAGATAAACAATAACATTTAAATATCCTTCTAGTCTTGATTATTTATTATTACGAAAAAGCAAAAAGGAGGTTAAAAATGCACAAAAAAGGACAGGCAGCTATGGAATTTCTTATGACTTATGGCTGGGCAATTCTAGCGGCGATTATTGCTATAGGTGTTCTGGCTTACTTCGGAGTTTTCAATCCAAGCAGACTCGCAGGCTCTGCAGCAGTTGTGAATGCTCCTTTGAATGTTAGAGCGTTCAACATTCTTGATGCAGACGCGGCATGTGCGGGCACTCAGGACTGTATTAATCTAGAACTAACACATAATGCCGGTGAAGCTATTACAGTAACTGCAGCAACAGTAACTTTGACAAGCGGGGGTACAGCAACATGTTCTGATGTTACAGGATTACCTGAAGCATGGGTATCGGGTACAGCTCAGACATTAATTTTTGATTGCGGAGCAACAAGCGTATTTGCAGATGGAGCATCTATTGCCGGAAACATTCAGATAACCTATAGAGTAGGAGCAAGCACACTAAGTCAATCCTCAACAGGAAATGTCAGAGGAGTAGCACAATAATTTTATTTTTTATTTTTATCTTCTATTTCTTTAATTTTTATATTTTTGAATCACTCTCTTAAACAAAAAAATAAAAAATCCTCTCAAAAAAATCTTCTTAAAACAGAAAACAAAAAAATAAAAAATCTCATTAATTACATATCCAATATAATAATTGTATATTGAATCTATGATTACAATAATAAAAAAGTCGTTTTATTTATCATATTTCATATAATCTGCATTTTGCGATAATAATTCGCCTTATAATGTGTACTCAATTTATCTATAACAAAAGAACTATCATTTATTTGAAACAATAATTAAAAACAAAAACCCTACTTCCCCTTCCTGCTCCAAGCTCTTAGCGACGGCCTTACTTTCATATTATGCGACCGTGACCTTAATCCACGCGACCTTCTCCCAGCAGAAGTCAATCCTCTCTGTGCTCTCCCTCTGTTCTCCGGCATAGTAATCCATTTCAAAGTTCTATCATTTTTAATCTCCGGCCTTGAAGGATCAATCATAATAACTTCAAAATAATAATGCTTCCCATCCTTTCCTACCCAATACGAATTCAAAACCTCAAGATTTTTATATTTCATCTCTGCTCTAATTTCAGCAACCCACTGATAGCTCATTTTTAATGTCTTTCTTATCGTCTGTCTCTTTGACCTTCTCCCTTTCCTCTTTGTAGTTCTTCTTCTCCCGCCTCTTTTTACTCTGACTCTCACAACAACAATTCCTTTTTTCGCCTTGTATCCCAAAGCCCTCGCCCTGTCAACTCTCAACGGCTTCTCAACTTTTTCAACACTCTGCCCAGCTCGCCAGGCAATAAGTCTCTCCTGAAGCATCTCCCTTGAAGGCTTCTTCCACGCTTCTCTCAAATATGCATACATTCCCTTTGCCATGCTCAAACTTACAAAAACTGGTTTTTAAAACTTCCGTCAAATCCTTGGCAATCAACAATCAAATACTGTTAAATAAAAAGGTAATCGATAATAAAAATAGTTTATGTCAACGAAGATGAATATTAAGAGCAAGTCCAACAATAAATTACCATATTTTAATTACTTATTTTATATAGCTTTGATATTTATTTTTTATTCAAAATATCTGGCACTTTATTTTGTGATAGGCCAAAAATCAATATTTTAAACTTTTTATGATAAC
>CAYJQP010000088.1:0-3154 GCA_964372385.1 Candidatus Woesearchaeota archaeon
AACATAGCCCCATATCTATCAACTCCCCCATCATTCCTTCCGAAAAACTTTCCATCTACAATTAACTCAACAAGATCTCCTACATGAATATCTTGTATTATAGAACTTCTACCTTTCTCTTGAATGTTTTCTTTCATTTCTATAGTTTGCATGACATTGTATTATTTAAAAGAATATATTAAATTTTCTATGGTGCGATATATACTAATTCAAACATCCAAGACTGCCTGTGCTTCAAAGCCATCTTGAGTTTTTTTTATGTACATCTCTGCATAAGTGGCTGCTTTTACTTGGTCTAAATCTTTGTAATTTGATGCGTTGTCGCCGTAAAGTTCTGCGTGCAAGTTGTAGCCTCTTAGCGTTACTTTCGCCTTCGCGACAATGAAATTCTCTGCGTCAAGAAGATAAATTAATTCGTCAAGAAAATTGTAAAATAAAGATTCTAAGTCAGAGCCGGAGACATCTACAACTTTGCCTTTTTTAGATTTTATCTTTTCTCCTCGTGAAAGATACTCTGACAGCGCAAGGACGGCGTTTTCAAATATTTCATTCAGTGTTTTCCCATAAACTTTGAATTTTATGTCTGCTGTATGCTCAAGAAATTTATATTTCATTATTCTTTAAAGCAAAATAAGTTTATAAATATCATTTATTTAAGAAATTAATGAAGTTTTTGGATTTTTTAATACTGCTACTACTGTTAATCTTATTTGGATTAGGAACGTATGTATTCTGGCTTAATTATCCGGGAGATTCTCTGCAATATAAGGAGTATAAATTTAATGCTTCAAATGCTGTATATCCGTCCGGAGTGCAGTTTTATTCAAATATGAGATATAAAGACAGGGTGATAAGCTACAGCATTTCAGAGTCTTGTGATTTAAGCAAGAGAAATGATGTTGAAGAAGCGTTTTTGATAATTTCAGACAAGAGTGTTTTGGAATTTGAGAGGAAAAACAGTGAAGGGGAGATAAAGATACTTTGCTCTGACATTGCGCCAAAGCCAGACGAGGAAAGGCATTTTGTCGCTGGAGAGGGCGGACCTTCGGAAATAATTAATACGAGTAATTATGCTGTTATTTTTTCAGGAAAAGTTTCTTTGTACAGGGAGAATGAATGCAATAATCCCAACATAGCTCTTCATGAGATATTACATGCTTTGGGTTTTGACCATAACAACAATCAGAGGAGCATAATGTATCCTATAACAGAATGCAATCAGGAAATAGACAATTACATAATTGAGGAGATAAACAGACTTTATGAAATTGATTCAAAGCCGGATTTGTTCATAGAAAGAGCGTTCGTTAACAGAAGCGGAAGATACCTGAATTTTGAGATAAGCATTGGTAATTTCGGCTTGAGAGACTCGCATGATGCGAGATTGGTTATTTATGCAGACGGTGAATTTGTCAAAGATTTTAATTTAGAGGAAATTGAAATTGGCACAAGAAAAATATGGACTGTAGAAAATTTGAGAATACCAAGAAATGCAGAGACAATTAGTTTTGTGATTGAAGGCAAAGAGCCGGAATTGGAAGCGGAGAATAATTTGGTTGATGTTTTTCTTGCTGGGTGAGATTGAATTAATTATATAATGGTAACTAAGGAAAGATTTAAATAGTAAATAGGATTTATAATTGAAGATAAAATGGATTTCACAAATTTGGAGAGTTTTTTGAAGTCAGAAGAAACGCCTTATATAATCGGAGGAGCTGTTGCTTTTGCTACAGGGGTTTTAGGATATATTTGTGGGAGGATTTCTAGAAAAGCTCGCTTAAGTTATGCGGGAATGAGGCATACAGAAAAATTAAGTGAATTGGAGCTTGAAAGGGAGCGAGTTAAACATTCTGCTGAATTAAAGAAAATTGAAAGCGAGGCATCTGCAAGAACTTATGCGCAAAAGAAAGAAGAAGTTGAAATGCAACATAGAATAGATGCTGAATATAAGGATGCAGAACATAAAAGAGAGAGCGAAAAAGAAGAGTTTGAACAAAGAAAATTGAAAGAAGAAAGGGAATATAAATTGGCTCTTGTTGAGAGAGTTACTACTAATCTGAAGCCTGAATTAGAGAAATATTTTAACTCACTTGAACAAATTGCCAGAGCAAATATTGAACCTGAATTATTGAAAAAAAGACAAGAATATAGGGAAAAACTAGTTGATGAATTAGTTGATTACCTTAATAGTGATGATGATAATGTCCGGAGTAGGGATATATCTGTTAATGGCGAAGATGAGGAAAAAATGAAAACCTTGATTAATATGAAATACCCTATTCCTGAAACAGAAAGAGAGCGGCGTCCTGTACTTCCTAAAGAGGTTGGAGAATTAACCAGATTACTTTCTAAAGAAATATACACTAAGTTTGACGAAGATGATGAATAGTTTTAAATATCTCATTCTCTAATTAAATCTTATTAAAAGAGTGTGAAAGAAAATGTCGGAGAAAGAGCAGGTTATAAGGGAGAAAATGCAGCATCAGGGTATTTTTGATTTTAAGGGATTTTATAGCTTCGCACATGATTGGCTGAAGGAAGAAAGAAAATTCGGAGTTGTAGAAGAAAAATACAACGAAAAAGTCAGCGGGAATTCCAGAGATTTAAAAATTGAATGGCTTGCTTCAAAAATATTAAGCGATTACTTCAAAATTGAATTAAAAATAAAATTTGAGATAAGCGAGATGACTGATGTTGAAGTTGAGATAGACAGCGAGAGAAAAAAGATGAACAAAGGTAAAGTAGAAGTTGAAATCAGGGGAACTTTAGTTAAAGACCCTGACAGCAAATGGGATAAATGGCCAGTTGCAAGATTCATGAGAGATGTTTACAACAAATATGTTATTCCTGGAAGAATTGATGATGTGGAAATAAGAATTAAAAGAGAAGTAATTAATTTTAAAGACGAATTGAAAGCTTTCATGGAATTAAGCGGAAGGAGAAGATGAATTTATTGATAGATTAAATGACACTTATGAATTTGCTGATAAAAAATTGAAAAGTGGATTATAATTAATTACACTGAATATTAAATAATGCCTGCTAATTGCTGTGAAAAGTTATGTCAACAAATATATTTCGGAGATTCTTTATTTGTGAATAAATGCAGTTCAATTAACATATCTGGGATGATAATTAGGATTTTGTGTAATTA
>CAYJQP010000089.1:0-3091 GCA_964372385.1 Candidatus Woesearchaeota archaeon
AATAAGGTTACATTTATATAATTTCCTTTCTCTAATTTATTTGTAAATAAAAGATGGTGAAAATAAATTTATCAAAAATAACAAAAAAGGGGAAAGCGCTGTATTTGGCTTATGATCAGGGATTGGAGCATGGGCCTTCAAGTGATTTTGACGACGATAATATTGATCCGTTGTATATTTTAGATATTGCTCAGCGCGGGAGATTTAATGGAGTTGTATTTCAAAAAGGCATAGCTGGAAAGTATAATAAAGAGATAAGGAAAAGTAAAGTGCCTTTGATTTTAAAATTGAATGGTAAGACAAATTTGTTTAAAGGAGAGCCGAGCGCAGAGCCAATTTGCACTGTCAAAGAAGCTGTGAAGCTGGGAGCTGTGGCTATCGGGTTTACGATTTATATCGGGAGCGAGCATGAAGCGCACATGATCGGACATTTTGCAAAGATTGAAAGAGAAGCGCATGCTCTCGGATTGCCTGTTTTACTTTGGGTTTATCCTCGTGGAAAGAGCGTTAAGAATGATACTTCTAAAGAAATGATGGGATATGCGGCGAGAGTTGGATTAGAGCTTGGAGCAGATATTGTAAAGCTGAAGTATGGAGGAAATCAGAAAGATTTAGAGTGGGCTGTCAAGTCTGCCGGGAGATGCAAGGTTGTTGTTGCTGGCGGCACGAAGAAAGATGAGAAGATTTTTTTGAAGCAAATTAGCGAAATAATAAAAGCAGGGGCAATTGGACTGGCTGTTGGAAGAAATGTCTGGCAAGCCAAAAATCCGTTGGAGATAACTGAAAAGATAAAAGAGATTGTATTTGCTTGATTAATAATTTTGTGTTTACCTTCCGTTATAAAATTCTACGATGATATGCTCTCTTGCTTCAGCAAAAGTATATCCAAAACGAGTTGTGTACCAGTTTAATAGACTTCTGTAAGATTTTCCGCTTGGCCTTTTTACTTTACCAAAGTCTCTTGCTCTTAGTTCTGTCGGATATTTCCCTAATTCCTGCAACATCATATCAAGTAATTCTTTTCTTGCATCTTTACTGTCATATTTACTTTTTCTAAATTCAAATGCTCCTGCTTTTTGTCTTAATGTCCTTATTGTATTAGGGTCGACGCCCAATTCTCTAGCAACTTCGTTTTGACTCATACTTCTCAAAAGAGTTTCTAACTTCTCATTTGAAGGTTTTGGTCTACCATTAGAGGAAAAAAACTCAGAGCTTTTTCTTCTTGGAATACCATATCTATCCATCCATCTATAAACTGTTTTTGCATAAACTCTTCTTTCTTGAGCTATTTCTGACACTTTTCTTCTTTTAATATTGTAATCCTGATCTAATTCTTCTCTAGAAGACCTAGTAATTTTTCTTTTATCATAATCATTTCTTTCTCTAACCTTGACACCTAGTTTTGGCAGCCATCTTCTTATTGTCATAGGATGAACTTCTAGCCTTTTACCAAGATATGTTGAGGACTTCCATCTATTTTCATACATCATTGGCAAATACGTTTCAAGATTAAGACCTGTACTTTTTTCTACCTCTATCATTAACTTCGTTTTCTTCATTTGTTATTAATTGATTTTTTTTCCTTAAAATTTTTATGATTCTAGAGACTATATATTACAAAGCATTTTTATATACTTATTACTTTCTATCTTGAACTAGAGAAGATGATAATAATAAATTTCAAAAATTATAAATTTGGAAAAGAGAGTTTGAATTTGGCTAGGAAGATTGAGAAATATTTGCCGAATGTAATTGCTGCGGTTTCTGCTGTTGACATTAATTTGATTTATGAAAAAACAAAATTGCGAGTTTTTGCACAACATGTAGATGCGCAGGAAAGCAATAGAGCGACTGGATTTATTCTGCCAGAGAACGTGAAAAAAGCAGGGGCTGTTGGAACATTATTAAATCATTCAGAGCATAGAATTTCTTTAAATGAGATTGGCAAGACATTAATTCGGTGTAAAAAAATGAGATTGAAAGCTGTTGTTTGCTCGTCTTCTTTAAAAGAAGTCAAGAATATTTTGAGATTAAAACCGAAGCTGTATGCAATTGCCTTTGAGGATTCAAAATTAGTTGGCACAGGGAAATCTATAACTGAATATAAAACTGATGATGTTGTAAAATTTGTTGAGATTATGAAAGGCAGGGGAATAATTGCTCTATGCGGAGCAGGGATTTCAACTGCGCATGATGTCAGAGAAGCTTATCGCTTGGGATGCGAGGGAGTTTTGATAGCGTCGGCGATTGCAAATGTTAATTTAAAAAAGGCAGAAATTTTGCTGAAAGAATTGAGGAACTACAATGAAAACTCCTAAAATATTATTTCAGTATTATTTAGTTTATGATGATGGATATAGGAGCTCTCAGAATAAAGTAATATTTACATATTACTTATCTCATATTAATTACTATTTAAACATAGATTATATAAAATAAAAGGAATTTAAGATGCAAAGAGAGATAAAAAAAGAGCTGAAATCTGGGGAATTTAGAGTCACTATATTTGGTTCTGCGAGAATAAGAAGAGGCGACAAAGAATATCGCGATGTTTACAATCTTGCCAAGTTGATTGGAAGAAGAGGAATAGATGTTGTCAGCGGCGGAGGCCCAGGGATAATGGAGGCAGCCAGCGCAGGCCATAAGGTTGGAGGTAAAAAAACAAAAGCCCGCACAATTGGGCTTAACATCAAACTTCCTCACGAGCAAAGATCTAATCCTTATATAGATTTTGAAAAAAAATTTAAAAGATTTTCAGAAAGACTAGATAATTTCATGCTACTATCAAATGTGATAATTGTGGCTAACGGCGGTGTTGGAACAATACTAGAACTTTTTTATTCATGGCAGTTGATGCAAGTCAAGCAAATATGCAATATTCCAATTATTCTGCTTGGAGAGCAATGGGAAGGATTAATAAGATGGCTTGAGAAAGAGCCATTGAAGAGAGGTTTTTTTGAGAAGAAAGATTTGGATTTGCTTTTCTTTGCTAAGAACTACAAAGAGGCAATTGAAATTGTTGACAAAGCATATGAAGAATATAAAAAAGGGACGAAGGATTTTTGTTTGAATTATGATAAGTATAAGTTGT
>CAYJQP010000090.1:0-3068 GCA_964372385.1 Candidatus Woesearchaeota archaeon
CAAAATAATTGAGCAAGCTTTTTGTTCTCTCGAATATACAAAGTGACATTTTGCTTAATTATTTGATTCACTTTGTATAGTTAGTGAATATTATTAAAAATAGAAAGATTTAAATATATTCATTTAGTGAATAATTCAGTTAGTGAATAGAAAAATGAAATTTGTAAACAGAGAAAAAGAACTGAAATATATCCGTGAAACTATTGATTTATCAAAAGCAAAACTATTTACATTAGCTATTTTTGGTTTAAGAAGAGTAGGCAAAACTAGATTAACATTGGAAATTCTTAGGGAAAAAGATCTTTATTTTTTTGTGAATAGAGAAAGTGGAAGTTTATTAAAGGAATACGAAGAGATTCTGAAGAAAAAAGGTATTTTGGGAAAACTTGAATCTCTAACTAACTGGGATAATTTCTTTGAAATCTTGATTGAAAGATATAAAGGCGTTGCTGCATTTGATGAATTTCAGAATTTTGCTTTTATTGAACCTTCAGTTTTTGGGATACTTCAGAAGAATATTGATTTAAGCGAGAATAAAAAAGGAGTTTTGTTTGTGTTTAGTGGATCAACAATCGGATTGCTAAAAAAATTATTTTTTGACTCAGCTGAACCTCTGTATGGAAGAATTAAAAGGAAATTAAAAATACTTCCACTTTCTTTTAAGGATATTATTAAGATGTGTGAATTAATTAAAATAGAAAAAATAGAGGAAATAATAAAGTTATATGCGATTTTTGACGGTTATCCAAGATATTATGTCAGTGTGGAGGATGAAAAACTTAGTGGAGCTGATTTTAATGAGATATTAGAGAAGTTCTTTTTTCAGGATAATGCAGTGCTGGAAGAAGAGATTTCTCAGATATTATCACTTGAATTTGGGAAGAGAAGAGGTATCTACTATGATATTTTATTAGCTATTGCAAAAGGTAATACAAGAATTAGTGAGATATCTTCTTTTCTTAGAAAGAAGGAAACTGCTTTAACAAGGCAGTTAAATGAATTAGTTAATTATTTTGAATTAGTCGGCGTGGAGAAATCGGTATTTGGAAAGAAGAAATTAATATATATTAAACATCCTCTTATTAATTTTTGGTTTAGGTTTTTCTATGGTGAACTCTCAAGTTATAAAAGAAGAGAAAATTGGCACAGAGAGAAAGTGTTGAAAGAAATAAATTCTTATATTGGAAGAAGATTTGAGGAAGTATGCAAGGAAATAATTAAGAGCAAAAAGATTATTGAATTTGATTTAATAGGAAGACAATGGGGAAAATTTAAAGGTGAAAAAGGAAAGAATACTTATGAAATTGATATAATAGCTTTAAATGAAAAGAAGAAGGAGATTTTATTTGGAGAATGCAAATGGGAAGATAGGGTTAATTCTTTAAGTATTCTCAAGGATTTGGAGAGAAAATCTGAATTTGTGAATTGGTATAAGAAAGAAAGGAAAGAATATCTTGTTGTTTTTGCAAAATCTTTTTCTAAGAAGACTGATGAATTTGGAGGCAAGAAAGTTTTTTGTTTTGATTTGAATGATATTTCTGCTTTGATTAAATAATTTATTGAAGATGGAAGAAAAAGAGGTGTGTAAAAAGTTTGGTGAGGATTTCCGCTAATTACCTAGAATAAAACTTTGCTATTTTTAAGTATATTGAGCAATAACTTAATGAATGGTTTTAGGTCTCCTTTAATCCGGGCAGATTCCAATGCTTTGTAATATTCGTGTTTTATAGAATTAGGAATGTTTATCATAGGGAAATCATTTTTATGCAGTATGAAATTCATTAACAGCCTTCCTATTCTGCCGTTTCCATCCACAAATGGATGTATGGTTTCAAAACCAACATGAAAATAAGCAGAAACTATCAAAGGATGCAATTTTTCTTTGTTTTTTGAATACCAAAATAATAGTGATTTTATTTCTTTTGGCACATCTTTGGATTTTGGAGGGAGCCATTCTACGCCTCTTATATAAACTTGAATATTTCTAAAGCGTCCAATTTGAGCTTCCAGTTCTTTTTTTAATGTATCTTCTACAACAATCTTATGCAGTTCGCAGATAAATTTTTTTGTTATATCTTCTTTATAGTTCAAAATAGAATCAAATGCTTTTTTATGATTTAATACTTCATTTATTTCTCTAATTGACTTTCTAGGAGTTATGCCTTCAAAGAGCAATTGTGCTGTCTCTTGCAAAGTTAATGTATTTCCTTCAATTGCTGTAGAGTTGTAAGTAAAATAAGACGTAAACGCCTCGTATCTATTTTCAAAGCTTGCTTTGGGTTGTTTTTTATAATTTTTTTTTATTTTAGATAATTCTTTAATTTCCTCTTGACTTAACAAGTTGTCTAAATAAAGCAGTTGTTTATCTGCTTTATTTTCTTCTTCGGAAAGTTTATTTTTTTTCAAATTTACGCCAAGATAAATTCTTTTTTTAGAAACTTTCCCTTTTTTTCTTACAGACCTAACTCTATAATAATATTTTTTCCCATTTTTTTCTTTTATTTCTGTGTAAGGCATAATTTTTATACGTCCACATAGTATATAAATTTAACTGTTGTGTGGACGTAATGATAAACAACTTTTGAATGACAGGGTTAAGATATGTATATTGGATATTAGAGTGAAGCCCTCCTCAATGGTTTGTCCTTTGGACAAATCCGCCTTTGGCGGAGTGGGGCATCTAAAAATCTTTACAATCCTCTTGCTCTCTTTCCATTTCATTATACTTTATCATTTTCTTAAATCTCATTTATATTGGTCTCTCTAGTTTTTGCTCTCATTCTTGGTTTTATCCCTAAGGCAAGACCTTAGATTATTCTACTATAATAAAACAAAGCATTTGCTATAGAATAAAGTTTATATAATTAAGAGTATTGGGTATTTTGAAGATGGAAGATAAAAAGAGGTTTAGGTTTTTGAGGGAACTGCCTAGACGCAGGCTTTTGATGCTGGCTTTGATTTTTATAGTTGTTTCTATCGTCGGTGTTTGGGCAGGGAATGTTGTTTTTAGACAGGGGGATTTGACTGTTGATGGGAAGCTGGGTGTTGGGACGACGGCTCCGCAGAGG
>CAYJQP010000091.1:0-3029 GCA_964372385.1 Candidatus Woesearchaeota archaeon
ATGAAGGTAAAAACAAGGTGATTAGGACAAACTGCATTGTTGCGTTGTAGGAGCTTCTGAAGCAGAAAAAGAGGATTTATGAACATGTATACTCATAAAAGGAAACATTTATAAATAGTTTCCTTCTATATATCTAATGATAAATGAAGAATATTGGTTAGAGGTAATAAGAGATTGGAATAAAAAAGAATTTCCACAAATAATAAACCGAGATATTAAGATTGATTTTGATTTAGACATTAATCGGGTTTTTTCTTTAATAGGTCCAAGAAGAGCTGGAAAAACATTTGAGCTATTGAATATAGCTAAACAAATATCTAAAAAATATGGCAAGGATAAGACTCTTTATATTAACTTTGAGAGGCCGGATTTTGGAACATTAAATTCTTTGGATTTAGTTTTAATGTTAAAAACTTATTACTCTTTGTTTCCCAAAAATTCTGGCAGGAAAATATGGCTTTTTTTAGATGAGATTCAAAATGTCAAAGAGTGGGAAATATTTGCGAGAACTTGTTTAGATGATGGAATAAAGGTATTCATTTCAGGTTCTTCTTCAAAGTTATTAAGCAAAGAAGTGGCTACAAGTATGCGTGGAAGAAATTTATCTTATTCAATTTTTCCTCTTTCATTTAAAGAATTTTTATTTTTTAAGAATTTTCAGTTGCAAAAAGCATATTCTTCAGGTGAAAAGGCTCAACTTTTAAATTATTTTGAAGGGTATCTTAATTTTGGAGGTTATCCTGAAGTAGTTCTTTTTTCTTCTGAAAAGGAAAAAATCTTAAGAGACATTTTTGATACAGCAATACTCAAGGATGTTTTGGAAAGACATAAGATTAGAAATTCTATGCTTTTAAAAAATCTTATAAAAGCATTACTCTCTGCAAAAGAATTCTCAATTAATAGGTTTTATAATTATTTAAAGTCTCAGCAAATCAAATCAAGCAAAGATGCTCTTTACAAATATTTGGATTATTTGGAAGACGCATTTTTTGTTTTTAGATTAAATAAGTTTAGTCTATCTTATAAAAAAGCAGAGCAATCTTTGCCTAAAGTTTATTTTATAGACAATGGGATATTAACTAGCAATAAAATAGATGACAAAGGAAGATTATTAGAAAACCTTGTTTTTTTAGAGTTAATTAGAAGAGAAAATGATGTCTCATATTTTCAGACATCACAAAATGAAGAAGTAGATTTTTTAATTAAGAAAGGCAAAAAAGTAACTCAATTAATTCAGGTTTGTTATGATTTCTCTAATTTCATGACAAAAGATAGAGAAATTAAATCTCTGTTAAAGGCTTCGGAAGAGTTTAATTGCGACAATCTTTTAATTTTAACAAACAGCCAACAAGAAGAGCTTAAAATAGGCAGGAAGAAAATAATAATTAAGCCGGTCTGGAAATGGCTATTGGAAGAAAAACAATGAAGCCAATTGAATTTAAAATTCTTGCAAAAGACAAAAACTCAAGAGCGCGGGCAGGTATAATAAAAACACGACATGGAAATATAGAAACACCGTATTTAGTTCCTGTTGCAACAAGAGGAGAAATAAAATCTCTTTCACAAAAAGACATAGAATCTTTAGATATACAAGCACTTTTAGCTAATACTTATCATCTCTATTTAAAGCCCGGCGACGAAGAAATAAAAAATAAAGGCGGCCTTCACAAATTTATGAATTTTCCCAATCCAATTTTCACAGATTCTGGCGGCTTTCAGGTGTTTTCTCTCGGCTTGGGAAAAGAATTAAACATAAGAAAAATTGGTTTCTTCCCTGGAGAAAGAATCCCCTCACCGGCAGGCGATGGAAATGTAAAAATAACTGAAAAGGGTGTTTTATTCAAATCAATTTACCCTCCTTACGAAGAGCATTTCATAGGTCCTAAAGAATCAATGAAGATACAATCAAATTTAGGAGCCGATATCATATTTGCATTTGACGAATGCACATCCCCTGCTTCAACAAAAGAATATATAGAAGAATCAATGCATCGCTCTCATCGTTGGGAGCTTGAGTCATTAGAATCCCGCAATCCAGAACAAGCCCTTTATGGAATCATTCATGGCGGTTGGTTCAAAGATTTAAGACTATTATCAGCTCGCTATATTAATTCCCTCCCATTTGACGGAATAGCAATTGGCGGCTCTTTAGGAAAAACAAAAAAAGACATGTACAAAATCTTAGACTGGATAATGCCCGAATTAGACGCCCGCCCAAAACATATGTTGGGCATCGGCTGGATTGACGATTTATTTGGCTGCATTGAACGCGGGATAGACACATTTGATTGTGTTGAAATGACACGCATTGCAAGGCACGGCAATCTCTACATCTCACCAAAAACAGGCGGCACTCTGGAAAATAAATTCAGAATAGACATAGCAAAACAAATCTACGAGACAGATAATGGTCCAATAGACTCATCATGTTCTTGTTATGCCTGTAAAAATTACTCAAGATCAGATTTAAGAAAAGTCTACAAAAATATGTACCAAAATAAACAAGATACAAAAGCAAAGGCCCTTTATGGAAGACTGGCAACAGTCCATAATATTCATTTTATGCTTAATCTAACAGCTCAAATAAGACATTCAATAATAGAAAGCAATGACGCTTTTCAAAGACTGAAACAGCATTGGCTTGGGAAGTGATCACCAAACCTCAATCTTAACACCTATATTTTCAAAATCTTTTTTGTCCCTTGTTACAATAACTAACCCTTTAGATTTCACAATTGAAGCGATCATCAAATCAAACTCTCATAACTGTTCTGACAACAAAAGAACTTATAGAAATACTATAACAAAGGACGCTGAAACTTTACCATTTGCGCCTTTGCTACCTAAAGAATGCTGACAATTGCATTCTTGACGGCACAGAAAACTAAAAGTTTTCTGTGTTAATGGAAAGACATACTAATTTGGTAAAAATTAATGTCTTTCACTATATATTGCCAAAAATAGTGTGGGGGATATAATTAGCCCATCTAATATTCAAATCTATAAATATAGAAAATAGAAATATCTTA
>CAYJQP010000092.1:0-1101 GCA_964372385.1 Candidatus Woesearchaeota archaeon
CCCCGCCGAATCTCCTCTGCCTCCTAGCATATTCTTTCACCGCTTCATGCAGTTCGCTGATTCCAAATTCAGGAAAATATTTTTTGCTGAAATGCAGTTCAGCATAAGCAGATTGAAAAGGCATAAACCCGCTCAATCTCTGCTCCCCGCTCGTCCTTATAATTAAATCAACATCAGGGATTTCATTCGTGTCTAAAAATCCAGAAAATTCCTCCTCGCCAATCCTCGCCTTCCCGCTTTTTAAAACCTTATTCACTGCCCTTAAAATCTCATCCCTTCCGCCATAATCCAAACACAACAGAACACTAAAATCATCATATTCCAAAGTCTCTCTCTCCAAGTTCTCCAAAGCTCTAATCAATTTTTTAGGCAGTCTGTCTTTTCTTCCTATGTGCTTGAATCTCATTCTATTATCTTTAGCAAATTTCATAAATCTCGCTATACCTCCGGATATTAAATCAAAAATAGCTCTTTTTTCGTCTTCATCTCTTTTCCAGTTCTCTGTAGAAAATCCCCAGATTGAAACATACTTCACTCCAATTCTCTTGGCTTCTTTTAGTAATCTTTCAATATTGCTGTAGCTTCCTGCCTTGTAATGCCCAAACTGCGGCTCTAATCCTCTGAACCTCGCCCATCTTCTGTTGCCGTCAGGAATTATTGTCACATGCCTCGGAACATTATCAAACTTCTCATTCTCCCTGTTCATTCCAAAAATTCTTTTAAATAATCTTAAAACACTCTTTGATTTGTCGGCAAGAAAATCTCCTTCTTTAACAACCTTGAAATCATCAACACTTTCCTCTATATCACTCCAATTGACATCCATATCCTCAATTTTTGCAAATCCAGGATTCTCTCTTATTAAAGAAACTATTTTGTTAACCCTGTCGTCTTCTCCCTGTGCGATTATCAAAACCCCGCCGTCAGACAAGTTCATTACGCTTCCTTTCAATCCCAAATCATCAGCCACTCTCTTTATCTGATTCCTAAAACCAACTCCCTGCACTCTGCCATAAACTTCAATTCTTGCTTCCTTCATTTTTCTCCTTCTCCATGAAAAATGAATGCTTGAAATTTCCTAATTTCATTGCTTTCATTTTT
>CAYJQP010000092.1:1201-3013 GCA_964372385.1 Candidatus Woesearchaeota archaeon
CTTCTCCATGAAAAATGAATGCTTGAAATTTCCTAATTTCATTGCTTTCATTTTTCTCCTTCTCCATGAAAAATGAATGCTTGAAATTTCCTAATTTCATTGCTTTCATTTTTTATCTCCTCATACAAAACATTCTTGAATTTCTCCAAATCCTCTGTCCTGATTCTAGCTCCGACAGCGTCTTCATGCCCTCCGCCAGTTGCATGCTCAAGCCTCTTTAAAACCTTTTCCAATATTTTTCTAATGCTCTTTCCTCTCAATGAAATATTAACAATGCCTTCCTTCTTATATGCGACACAAATATATTTTTCAGGATATTTAAAAGACAGTTCATTTGATATATCAGAGCTTATGCTTAAATCCCCGCCATACTCAAAAAAAATTAGCTCTCCTGCTACATTTCTCATAGCTCTGCTCAAAAGCTCGTCATATTTTTTCTTTATCTCTTTATATCTCTTTCTAAAATAATAATTCCCGCTGCTCTCCAAAAAAACTTCTTCAGGCCCTTTGCAATTTATCAAAAAATTCTGCAGTCTCAAAATATTTGTAGTGCTGTCTTTCAAGCCAAAATTAAATCCCTGTGCAATCCGCCCGATTTCTGTTTTGTAATAAGCTGCAAAAGGATCAGAAATATTTTCTCTGCTCCAAAATTCGCCGTATCTTTCAGAAAATTCTCCTGCAAAATCAGGCATAAAATGGTCAGCAATGCATCCAATTACAGCAAGCCATAAATCCTCCTTTCTCCCGCAGATTTTATAAGCCCAATAAGTAACAGGCTCGTCGCTTTTCTCCTTTCCATGATTCCTCGCAGGGTCGTAAACACGCAGATTTGAAAATTCTTTAACATCAACCTCTCCACCAAAAGCATGGTGGTCAATCCAAATCATCGGCAATCCAAGTCTGTCAATCTCTTCAATAAACTCTCTTGAAATTACTGGCTTGTCCAAAACAAAAACATAATCAGCATTCAGCTCTCTCGCCTTCCTAGCGTAATCTTTATTCAAATCAGGAAAACTCCTGACAGCAACACCCTTCCCCCTCTCCAAAAACCTTCTTAAAATCAAAAAACTGCAAAGCCCGTCGCAGTCGTTGTCATAATAAAAAATAGGATTCTGCGCCCTTTCCAAATGCTCTTTCACTTTTTCTATCTGTTTTCCTGTCAGCATGCAAATTCAAAAAAAGCACGCTATTTAAATCTCTCGCAAAACCAAGTTTTGATTTAAATTAACGAAAAAGCAATCTGTTTGAATTCTATAAATAAGAAATAGCTCTGCAAAAGAAATAACCAGAAAACTGCTTAAATAAACGAAGAGAGCATGTATTATGATAACTATTTTTTGACATTATAAAATATCTAAAAATCCTTCTTACTCAAACCCTCTCTGCATTCCCAAAACATCAAACTCCGGAACACTTTTCCTCTGTTTCCTTCTCCGCAAAAACAAAACAATAAGCAAAACAACAATTATAACAAACAAAATGCTCGCAACTCCGATAAGACTGAAATTAACAATTTTTTTAATATCCAAACTTCTATCAACAACATCAACGCTGACACTCTCTGGAACTTTAGGAGCCAAAAGCACACTATAAACAAGATTAAAAGCTCCCATTATAACTATAACAACAGAAAAAATAATAATTAGAAAAAGTAAAGATTTCTCCAAATTATTCCAATCAAGCTTTTCCATGATAAATTAAAGAAATCACTGCTTAAAAATTTCACTATTCGCGGTTTTGTAGCCCAAGACGCAATAAAATAGAACCCACAGTTAATAACCTACAATCGTTCTAAAAAATCCAGATTGTTAA
>CAYJQP010000093.1:0-3001 GCA_964372385.1 Candidatus Woesearchaeota archaeon
TATCCATATTATAAAAAGAGCGAGGCTAGAAAGATTTAAATTGTGTTTTTCTTTCTAATTGCATGGAAGAGGGAAAAGAAAAAGAGCATAAGGAGAAACTGGCTTTATTAAAAAGGGCGAAGGAATCTGCGTCGGTTTTTCAGAGAGAATTTAGGAAATCAACTGCTACTGCGATAATTGCGGCTTTTGGTTTTATTATTGCTCTTGCATGGCAGGATGTTGTCAAGGAGCTTGCTGGTAAAATCACTGCTTTAACGCCGATTCAGGGAAAGTTATTCAGCGCAGTTGTGATTAGCGCGATTGCTGTTGCAGGGATTTTAATAACGACGAAGTTGATGCAGAAAGAGAGTTAATTATTAGCATCGTTGATAATTTGTAAATGCAAAATATAGTATAGATAATTTGAGATAATATCCTAGCTTAAAAGATGTAAAAAAGTTTAAATAGTATCGCTATAGTAATACAATTATGGAAACGGTGCCTACGAAATTAACTGAAAAATTGATTACGGAAATGGAAGCACTAATTAAAGAAGGGTGGTATGCGAACAAATCTGAACTTATCCGAGATGCTATACGAGAGTTAATAAAGAAATTAAAAGTTGAACGATTGGCTTCTGCTATAAAGGAGGATGTTGCATGGGGATTATATGGAAAATAAGGTTGTCTCTAATACAGGACCATTAATTCATCTTAGAGAAATTTGTTTGACAAAAGCACTTGATATATTTGACAGAGTTATTATTCCTCCTGAAGTAAGAAGTGAAATAAAGGATGATGAATTTTCTGATTATTTAAAGAAGATTAAAATAATTAATCTTGATTCAAAATGGAAAGATATTGCTAATGCACTTATGAATCAATTCTCATTAGATTTGGGAGAAGCAGAGGCAATTGCGTTGGCATTACAAGAAAGAGTAAATTATTTTTTAACAGATGATTTGGATGCAAGAACTGTAGCTAATATTTATAATTTAGAAGTACACGGAACAATTGGTATTGTTTTAAGGGCTTTTAAAGAAAATTTACTAAAGAAAAATGAAGCTATCGGCAAGATAAAGGAGTTATATGAAAAATCTTCTCTATTTATTACAAGAGATATAGTTGAATATGTAATTAAAGAAATTGAAATGTTTAGGAGGTATAATTTTTAGTTTTGCTGGCTTGCTGTATTTTATGTAATTTGAAGTGAAGAAAAAATCAATATGGTTTTAGAGTGGGGGTTGAGATTAAGGTATTCCTGATAGTTTTATTAATTCCCAATTGCTTTTTTATCCATGGCGATAAGATTCGGGCCTGCGGGGCTTGGGAGTATTAAAGATGCAGAGAAGGTTTTGGAGGAATATCACAAGCTTGGACTTAAAGCTTGTGAGGTTGCTTTTACTTATAGTATTTACATTAAAAATAAAGAAGATGCCTTTCGCATTGGGCAGAAGGCGCGGGAGCTGGATATTTCGTTGAGTATTCATGCGCCTTATTGGGTGAATTTGAATTCTGCGGAGAAGGCGAAGAGAGAAGCGACGAAGAAAAGAATTTTGGATTGCTGTGAAGTTGGCGAATGGCTCGGAGCAAGGACAGTTGTTTTTCACCCTGGCTACTATGGTGAAAACAGAGAGAAATCTTATGAGATTATTAAAGAAGGCGTTTTGGAATTAATGAAAATCAAGAAAGAGAAAGGATGGAAAATTGAAATAGCTCCAGAGACAATGGGGAAGATTAATGTTTTTGGAAGCGTTGAAGAAATCTCTGCGTTGGTGAAGGAAACAGGCTGTTCTTTTTGCATTGATTTTGCGCATATTCTTGCAAGAGAAAAGAGAGTTGATTATTCCAAGATTGAGAAATTATTTCCGTGGAAGATGTGGCATGTGCATTTTTCAGGAATTATTTATGGAGAGAAGGGAGAGAAGAGGCATAGAGAGACAAAGAAAGAAGAGTGGAGAGAGCTGTTAAAAAATTTGCCGAGAGATAAGGAGATTGTAATAATAAATGAGTCGCCTGCGATGATAGAAGACAGCGTTGAGGGAGCGAGGATTTTGGATAAGTTATAAATCCTTGAAGGGGTGTTCTCCCCCTATGCAATAAGAGCAAAGATTTTGCCTTGGTATTCCTACTTTTTCAAATGCTTTAAACATTCCTTCTCTAGAGAGATAGTATGTTGGCATTCCTATCTGTGCTGAAATTTCCTCAATAGTTCTATTGCGTGCAATAAAATTATCATTTGATGGCATGTCTACACCGAACATGCAGCCTCTTGGAACTCCGTCTGCGCCTATAATTCCAATTGGAGGAGTATAATTTGCCAGATATACTTTTTTTACTTTGGCTTCTTCATATAAAAGATGTTTAGCTCTTAATGAGTTATTTCCTCTTATCGTGCTGTCATCAATTAAAATTATAGTTTTATCTTTTAGCATATCTACTAAATCTCTTCTAACTACCCTTCTTAATAGTCCGAGGTTATTCTCTATTGAACTTCTTCTTTCCTCAACAGTAGATCCTTGAAATGATCTCTCACCCCTCATTTTATAGAAAACCGGAATAAATGGTATACCTGTTTTTTCTGAATAGCTTTTAGCAGCTGCTTCGGGGCATCTTGGAAGGAAGGTAACATAATCTGCGTCATCTGGATGAAATTCTTCTGCGAGAGCTTCTCCTAAAGTTTTTCTTAATGCAGTAACGCTAATTCCATTCAGAACAGAGTCTTTACTTGCTATATAATTCCATTCAAAAAAGCAATTTCTGTCTTTTCTTTTCACTACTCTCTTTTTTGTATAACCTCCGTTAGATTTCAAATAATAAATACTGCCTGGCTCAAGGTCTTCAACAAAGTCTGCTCCATTTTTTAGTAATGCGATATCTTCTGAAACAACACAATGTTTGCCATCTTTGAATCCGAGAACGCCGGGTTTTATTCCTTTGTTATCTCTCATCACAATTATGTCTGTTCTTTTTTTATCTGCGACAGCTATTGTGTATGAACCGGGGATATTTTCTAATATATG
>CAYJQP010000094.1:0-2897 GCA_964372385.1 Candidatus Woesearchaeota archaeon
ATAATATTTATTTTGGTTATAGTTCTTGTTATTGTTTTAATTAAGAAAAAAGATTCTAGAAGTGTTCATCATACTGATTTTCAGGAAGGTTTTGGGATTTAGAGATTATTGAAAATAGTGTTGTTATTTTAAATTGTTAAGTTATTTATAATAGTGTTTTTGATTAGGGCAAGATTTAAATATATGTTTATACATGTTATAACATTAAAATAGATATGGAAGCTCTTATAAAACAAGCGATTAGAATTGGCAATTCGTCTGGTGTGATATTGCCGAAGAGATGGGAGAATAGGAAGGTTCGGGTGGAACTTATAGAAGATTCCATAGTTGGAGACATATTTGAAATTGTTAGGCGGAAGGATTTGCTAGGCGATGTAATGGGGATTTATTTATTTGGGAGTTATGCAAGGGGAGAGGAAACAGTTGAGAGCGATATAGATATTCTCGTTATAACCGGAAATTTTACTAAGGCTTTGAAGGAAGGGAATTATGATATTTTCTTTATTTCTAAGGAAAGGCTTGAGAAGAATTTAAATAGAAATTTGTATCTTTATTCTATTATTAGAGAAGCCAAGGTTATTTTTAATAAAGAGTTAATTGAAGATTATAAGAATGTTAAGTTTGATTTGAAGTTAAGTAAGAAGCTTAAGGAAATAATGAATATGATTGGAATTAATTTGGCAAGTGTAGAGTTTGACGAGGAGGAAGGTAAAAATGTTATGGATGGAACTATATATTCAATTATTTTGAGATTGAGAGAGCTTTTTTTAATAAATTGTCTCATTCATGGGAGGAGATATAGCAATAAGGCTTTTTTGAGATTGATTGAAAGGAAGAGTAATATAGAGTTGTATGAAGCATACAGGAGAATTAAGAATGATGAAAAAGCCAAGAACGGGTGTAATGTTAGGGATGCTAAGAGATTGATAGCATATATGGGCAGATTAGTTAAGGAAATAGAGAATGGTAAAAAGAAAAAAAAGGCTTAAGAAAACAGTAGATAGTCTTAAGGAACAGATAGAGAAGCATTTTAGGAAATTAGAGGCAGATATAGAAAGAAAAAATGGATTAATGGGAAGGTATCACATAAAAGAGATAGAAAAAAGTTTGATTGAGGTTTTAAAGGAGAAAATGGAATTGTTAGGTGACGTGGATGACGAGTTAGTGGATGAATATAAAAAAAGATTGAAAGAAATTGAGGGGGCGGTTGATTCTATAGATTGAATAGTGTTGTTATTTTATGCTAGTTGCTTAATTATTTATAGTTTGGTGTTATAAAAATTTGGAAGAGGTTTTTTGTTAAATGTGAAAGATGAAAGACGAAATTTTGAATATTATTAGAGAAAGGGGGCTTTTGCTCGAGAAGGGGGTTTTTGAGTTATTGGAGAATTTTAAGGATAGCGGAAAGGCAAAGGAGTTTTTATTACAGATAGAGAAAATTTCTGGAGAGAAGATGATTACGATGAATTTGCTGAATAGAAATGTTGAGTTTGTGAACAGCGTTGTAAAGCAACTGCCCGGCGAGGAAAAAAGTTTAGTTGAAAATACATTTGTCAAGTTTGGGATTAGTTTGGAAGTTAGAAAAGAGAGAGAGATTATTGAGAAAGATTTAGGTATTGAACGGGATTTTGAGAAAGGAACTACGGAGAAAATTAAATACAGGGTTTTTTATGCTGACACAAGGCCTGATAAAAAATTGGAAGTGAAAGATTTTAGCGGACATTTCAGGGCGAGGTATCAGGTTTTACAGAGAATTTTGATGAATCGCCCAGAAATTCAGAATAATTTAGTTTCTATAAATAAGATTTCAGGAGAGAGGCAGAGCGTCAGTATTATAGGGATTGTTGTAGAGAAGAGAATGACGAAAAACGGGAATTTGATAATAAGATTTGAGGATTTAACAGGAAGCATTGGTTGTCTTGTTAAGAGCGACAGGAAAGAACTTTTTCAAATTGCGCGAGATTTGCAGTTAGACGATGTTGTGGGCGTTAGAGCGTCGGGAAGCGCGGATATTTTATTTATACATGATATTTTTTATCCTGATGTTTTTTTATTTGAGAAAACAAAGTTTGATGAAGATATTTGTGCTGCTTTTTTGTCTGATGTTCATTGCGGGAGCGATAGGCATTTGGGAAAAGGATTTTCTAAATTTTTAGAATGGGTAAACGGGGAGAACGAGGAGGCGAAAAAAGTTAGATATATTTTTTTTGTCGGAGATAATGTAGATGGCGTCGGGATTTTTCCGGGGCAGGTGGAGGTTTTGGAGCTGAAAAGCATGAGAGAGCAGTATAGTCTGCTGGCTTCTTATTTGAGAGAAATTCCGAAGAGGATTACAATGTTTATGTGCCCAGGACAGCACGATGCAACAAGGGTTGCAGAGCCGCAGCCAATAATAGCAAAAAGATATGCTCCAGAATTGTATGAAATTGAAAATTTGATTTTAGTAACAAATCCCGCGATGATTAAATTAATAGAGAAAGGAAAAGACGGAAGAGAGAAAGAGTTTAAGGTTTTGATGTATCATGGCGCGAGCATTCATCATTTTATCAATGAGATAAAAGAGTTGAGAGAGGTAAAAGCGCACAAGTGCCCTGCGAAAGCTGTGAGAGAGATGCTGAAGAGAAGGCATTTAGCTCCTTCACACGGAGAGGTTGTTTATATTCCTAATTCTTTCAAAGATCCGCTAGTGATAGAAGAGGTTCCGGATGTTTTATGCACAGGAGAAGTGCACAGATTGGATATTGAAAATTACAATGGAGTTTTGATAATAACAGGGAGCTGTTGGCAGGCGCAGACGCAATTTGAAGAGAAGATTGGAAATATTCCTGATCCGTGCAAAGTGCCTGTTTTGAATTTGAAGACAAGGGCTTTAAGGATTTTTGATTTTAGCGATGAGG
>CAYJQP010000095.1:0-2853 GCA_964372385.1 Candidatus Woesearchaeota archaeon
TTGTATAGTATGAAATCTAGTAATCAACAAATAACATGATAATTTAGTTTATCAATGATAAATAGGTAAGAATGAGTAATAATAGACGATAAAATGCTGTTTGTTTAATAGCTTAGTCAGGATGTAACAAATGTTATGAACCTACACATCTATTCTCAATGGAAAGATTTAGATAAAATTTTTCTCGCAGTCATCTATCTTTTACAGATTTAAATTTCCTGGCGCTTTATTGATTCCCAGCATTCAGTATTAATCAATATAACTAAAAAGTAATTACAGTAGTAAGATTTAAATAACCAGCTATTTTAAAAAATACATGGTATCAGGAGAAGAAAGTGATTACAGAAGCGAGATGTATTTTATAATTCCAAGGAGAAATAATGCATTCCTTATAGATGTCACTGCTCTTAGAATGCTAAATGAATTACATAGAAGCAGAACAATTAGAAAGGTTTTTCTTAAATTTGAAGAAAGTTTTCCTGTTGTTGAAAGATATTGTATAGATAACGATATACAGAGAATAGACATAGCGCGAATATCTGACAGTGCAGAAATAACTAAAGAAGTAGATAAATCAGAAGATTTCAAAACATACGCTTATGTATCTGCATCTGAAAAATTAGGAAGCT
The DNA here is from genome assembly GCA_964372385.1 of Candidatus Woesearchaeota archaeon. Taxonomy (GTDB): domain Archaea; phylum Nanobdellota; class Nanobdellia; order Pacearchaeales; family GW2011-AR1; genus JAUSIK01. The sequence goes on from CAYJQP010000095.1 coordinate 630, forward strand.
TAGAAGATGTTAGAAGAGAATTATTACAAAGAGATTTCTATCTAGAAACCAGAATAGCTAACTCTGCTTAGTTTTTTCCTGCTCAATTTTTCTGCATTTTTCTATTAAATGAATAATATCATTAGCCATACGAAGTCCTGCGAATCTCCTGTCACTTGGCGAAGAGGAAAAACCAATATTATATCCAGTGTCTTTATAAGAAATCTTTTGATGCCCGCCGGATGCAGATGGCATATAAGCAAGTTCGTATTTTCTCAAGATATCTCTTTGAGCTGTGCTTAATCTATCAGTCCTTTCTTTAAAAGCATTTCTTATTTTTCTTTTTTCCTCTTGTGTTAATCTATAATCCTCACGTTCCTCTTCATAGCGATATCCCTTTTCAAGGACCTCTAAAAATGCGCCGGCTATTCTCGCTTTCTTTTTATCCGTAGATTCTGCTATTTTATGCAAAGCAGGCCCATATTCTTGTTGAACAATTTTTACTAATTCTTCCCCGCCTTCTTCTCTTCTTAAACTTGAGATTTCTCTTTTAAATTCACCTAAACTAATTTGCCCATTTTTGCTTAAGTGTAATGCTCTATCAATTAGTCTGTAAGATCTATTTTTATCTTTCTCTTTTTCATTAAACTCATATACAACAGCTCTTTCTAGCTCACTTTTTTCACTAGTTCTTGTTGTAAACAAAACCAAAATACCAATCACAACAAACACAACACTCAAAAGCCCTCCCCATTTCAGATCAACATCTTCATAAATCACAAATCCAGTAATTCCAGAGAAAGAATTTAATAAAACACCCACTCCTAAAACTAAATACAGCAACCCAAGAATTCTCAAAGCCCTCCTCCTATTTCTTTTTTTCTCCTGCATTTTTCTCTTTTTTTCTGTAAACAGCCAGCAAAATGCCTGTTAAAACAAACCAAGCTCCGATAATAAATCCATAATCCAAATCAACGTTTTCGTAAACGGCAAACCCTGTAATCCCGGAAAAAGAATTAAACACAATAGTCACTCCTAAAAACAAGAACAAAATCCCGAAAAACATGAACACTTTGTGCGATACCATTCTTAATTTAAACTAGCTTATTTAATAAACTTTGCCATCACAAGAAATCTTAGTCTAATAACTACTAAAAAAGAACGACAAACCGAAAGATTTAAATACCTAAATAATCACTATAAAGTAACTAAATAAATCAAAAAACAAAAATGGAAAACGAAGAAAGATACAGAAAAATGAATTCACGCGAGTTAGCCGAAACAGCTGATGCTTTCTTAAGAGAAAAGGGCTTTACTCGTACTGGCAGAAAGCTAGAAAGAGGAGAAGCTGGCTATAAGGCATATCGTCAATATTTATTTGAAAGAGGCATTCATACTGGAGCTTTCAGAGGAGAAAGAAGATAAAATGTCATTCATATTCAAAAACCCGATAAGAAAAGCTAAGAACTCTCTTTCAGATAGCGTTAGAGACTTAGCAAGAATAGGAACTTTAGCCGGCTCTGGCTACGCTTACGGAGTTTCAGAAGCAAAAGTACAAGAATATGAAGGCACAAATGATTTCTTAGAATGGTTAACAGACTGCCCATTTATTTATGGCAGTGATATAAGCACTCTTTATAATTTAAATGAAGCAGCCGCAGGAGCAGTTGGTTTAACAGCAGGTGTTTACACAGCTCATAGAATTAATCGCACCATGGAAAAATTACTTCCAAACAGTCCAATAAAAAGAAATCTGCTTGAAGCAGGAGCATACTTCACATTAGCAAATCTGACAAACTTTCTTGGCTCATTTGGCGAGAAAGCAAGAGAATCAAAAGGAATTTTAGAAGGTATAATTTTTAACATGCAGGATACATTCGCAATGTCATATAACACTCTTGCAGACATGGTTAATTTCACAGACAGGCCAGATATTGATTTGCATGACGCACAAAAAATGGCGTCTATTGGAGCGCTCACTCTTCTTGGCTTAACAGCAGGAAGACTTTTCGGAAAACCAATAGAAAAAGCTTGCTCTTATTTATTTGGAAATAAAAGAGAAGAATATGTTGCAAGAAGAATAACAAAAGACTTAAAGGAAAAAGCAAAGCAAAAAGTAAGAGAAAGCAGAGAGCTTGAAAAAACAGCAAAACAAAGAGAGAAACTGGAATAAAATAACAGTGATTAGAATATAATTCTCAATATATAGAGAACTGCATACAAAATGTCATATAATCAACGCAGT
>CAYJQP010000096.1:0-2852 GCA_964372385.1 Candidatus Woesearchaeota archaeon
CCCGCGTAAATCCTAAAATTTTAAAATAAAAAATCACAAAAAGATTTATATACTTCATATATTAAAAATTAAAAAGTTAAAATGGGAGTAAAAGAGGTGCGACGAGAGGAATCATTTGACGAAGCTTCTCTCGAAGAAATAGAATTTGATGAAGGCGTCTTCGATGGTTTGGCTTCAACAGAAGAATAAATTTTTTTGCCTCGTCAGAGGCAATTTCTATTTTTTTAACAAAATAAAGAGTTTAAGTTTTTTCTCCACAAAAATATCAGAATATTATAATCGCATAAGATAAATGATAATGGAATAATATTAGAATTGCTTGTAATAAAAATAATTATACTGGCTTTTATATTATAGCCACTAAAAGTGAAGCTCCCCATGGCAGACCATAGGGCATCTAAAAATCCGCGAGACATAACTGTTCTCTTTTCCTTCCCTGTTTTTTAATCCAAACCAGAGGCATCACATGGTTTTAGTTTTATCCCTAGGGCAAGACATTAGGGTATTCTTTCAGAATAAAAAGTTAGTGTAATACTAATCAATCTCTAATAAAAAATATTTCACTCATCAATTTATTGTTTTCTTCAAATTATAATAATCCCTGATTTTTCCTAATTTTTCATACAGAAGGAGTAATTTTTCCTGCGCTTCTCTCTTTTCTTGCATATCTAAATCCAAGCTTAGCAATTTCTCATATGCAGTCATAGCATTTTTTCTTTTGTCAACGGTAAAATAAAATTCTGCCTGCGATTTGTACAAATTTCTTTTTGTTTTTTTAACATCTCTTCTTTGCTCATCATTAGCACAAGTCGCCAGCGCCTTGTCAAAAACACTGTCTGCTTCATCAAAATTTCCCCCGCGGACAAATAAATTTCCTGCCTTGACAAAATCACTTATCTTTCCAGAAATTGTCGTGTTGATTGCTGCCGCATTTTGTATTATCTTGCCGGCATCGCTGAACATTCTTTTAGATTCATAAACATCAGCAAGCTCAAGCAGAACAAACTTTCTCGTGTCAAAATCAAGCTGCTGCTTCAAACAGCTGGACAAATAATCAATCTTAACATATTCGCCCATTCCATTTAATCTGGCTTCAATCTCTCTTCTATTCCTCTCTTTTACAAGCATGAAAATCATTAGATTTCTTCTTTTATAAGTATTGCTATAATTGATAATATCATTCTTATTAAAAAACTCTGATTTCTAAAACATATCAAGGTATAATCTTTCTAATGATATAATTTCTGTACCTATCAGATAACCCATCAAACTTATTCTTAACGTTTTCTATTTCATCATCTGGGCCAAATTTATCAAGATATAATTTTGCCAACGAGATAATTTCTCTTGAGCTATTATATATTGCAAAATAACCTTCTAAATCAGTTCTCTCAACTTTTTGTGAATTCATAGAAACATCTCTGCTCAATTCAAATACTTCCAATGATTTATTAAGTAAATCTTCTATTCTTTCAAATAACTCTTCTTTTCTGATCATCATCAAATAATAAAATCTAAAACTAAATCAGCTTTTCGCCTTTAACTCAATGCAGACACCGGCAGCCACAGTAGCTCCAGCGTCTCTTATTGCAAACCTGCTCATGTGCGGATTGTCCGCCTGCCTTTCAAGAACAAGATTTCCAATTGGCTTTATCTTAACTTTTGCAACCTCGCCATTCTTCAAGAAATCAGGATTTGGTGTTTTGTGTCCGTCCGGGCTTGTTTTCTCTATAAGTTCAATAAACTGACATGGCACTTGTGCTGTGTGAACATGGAAAACTGGCGTGTAACCTTTAGCAATAACAGTAGGATGTGAAATGACTGCAATCTGTGCAACAAACTCTTCTACAACTGGTGCAGGTTTCGCAGCGTCGCAAACAACATCTCCTCTTGCAACATCTTTCTTTCCAATTCCTCTTACGTTTATTCCTACATTGTCGCCGGCTTCAGCTTGCTGCAATTGCTCATGATGCATTTCAATGCTTCTAACTTCTCCTTCTATGCCTTTCCCTGTTCTTCCAGGCAATATAATAACTTTCTGTCCAATTTTCATTATTCCCGTCTCTATTTTTCCAACAGGCACAGCTCCAATTCCAGTTATATCATAAGCATCTTGCAAAGGCATTCTTAAAGGCAAATTAGTTGGCTTCTCCGGCTCTTTAAAATTATCAAATTGCTCTAACAAAGTAGGTCCCTTATACCATCCTAATTTATCTGACTTTTTGTTTAAATTATCTCCCTTGAATCCAGAAATAGGAATAAATTGTATTTCATCAGGCTTGTATCCTGCTTCCTTCAATAATTTAGAAACATCATCTTTTATTTTCTTGAATTCGTCTTCTTTGTATTCCACAGTGTCCATTTTATTAATTAATACTGCAACTTGCTGAACACCCATTGTTCTCAAAAGCCAAACATGCTCTTTTGTCTGTGGCTGCACTCCGGCGCCCTTTCCAGCAGCAACTGTCAAGAATGCAGCATCTGCCTGCGAAGCTCCTGTAATCATATTCTTAACAAAATCTCTGTGCCCGGGCGCGTCAATAATTGTAACCTCATATTTCTGCGTTAATAGTTTTTCATAAGATAAGTCAATTGTTACGCCTCTTTCTCTTTCTTCTTTGAATCTGTCCATGTAGTAAGCAAACTCAAATCCAACTTTTCCGTGCTTTACAGCTTCTGCTTTTAATTTATCAAGCTCCTGCTGAGACAGCTTTCCAGCTAAGAACATCAAATGCCCAATAGTTGTACTCTTCCCGTGATCAACGTGTCCGACAAAAACAACATTGATTATCGGTTTTTGCTTCGCCATTTTAATTTTTATTTCAGATGGTATTTAAAGCTTTTGGTTTTTC
>CAYJQP010000097.1:0-2819 GCA_964372385.1 Candidatus Woesearchaeota archaeon
TTAATTATTAATTTTATATGGGAAAAACAATAAAACAAACAGTTCATTTTGATGTTTCAGCTAATGATGTTAATAGAAAAATGGAACTGCCTATTTCAAGAAGAGCAGAACAATACGCTTATGAAGAAATGAAGGAGAAAATTTAGAGCTTATTAAGAATAAGAAAATTGTGCAGGAATGGATTGGGAAAGATTTTCCTAAAGGCGCGGTTTCTAAAGTTAATTTTGAACTGCATGATTTAGGAGAGAAAGGATGTAAATTGGTATTTACTCATAAAGATGTTCCTGAAAAATTATTTGAGAGCATTGACAAAGGATGGAAAGAGCATTATTGGGATAAGATGAAGGGATATTTCTCTGGATAAAATTTGATTCTTTTTTGTATTTGATTATAGAAATATTTTTATACGAGAGAAAAAGTTAAATTTTATGACTAAAAGAATCTCAAAGGAAAGAATAAAGAAATTATTGGAAAAAAAGAGAAAAAAAAAGTTTGGCATTCCATATAATGAAGAAGATTCATCTCTCAACAAGACTGAAGAAGAAATGGATCGAGAAAGTAAGATAGATGATGAGATAGGCACTAAAACAGCTGAACTTTTATTAGACATTAATTGTCATGAAGCCAAGAGATTTTTAGAATTAGCTTTTGAAGAGCCCGATATTGATCTTTTTAGAACTATGAGGCGCACAATGTTGAGTGTAGATAAAAGATATCTAAGAAGTTTAGAATTAATAGAAAAGAAAATCGCTGATTATGAAAGATGGATTAAAAAAGTAAATAAATATCCTATAATGTCAAGGCTAAGAAGCAAGAACTTAACTGATCAACAAATAAGAGATACCTTAGATGAAATTACTTCTCGTAATCTTGATGATGACACAATAAGAAAAGCAAATCAAGAATTTGACGAAACATGGGGCTGGGAGTATAGAATTGGAGGACATAGTTTAGAGAAGATATTAGAACTTAGAGAGAAAGATGAGAACTTTTTAAAAAATATGTATATTCTTAGAGGGATTGTCAATGAGTTCAGAGATATATTTAAAGAGGGGAATATTATTGCAACTCAACAATATGTATCTGACTTCGCTAATGAATTAAAAAAGTGTAATCCTTTCAGAATTCCTGGACCAGAATTAGGAGAAAAAACGAATCTTGTCTACTCTATTGTGAACCATGCGGAAAGGGCTCAACCAATTTTAGAGATAATGAGAAAAAATAAAGATACATACTTAAAAATAATGAAAAAATATCAAATTGAAGTTCTTGGCTTACTTAAAGAGAATGATATTCCAAGGCCAGAATTAACTGAGCTCGTTGTTCGTGGTTTAGAACATATGGAAGAGAGGGGTGTTGCAATCAAAACAGTTTATGAATTAGTGAATTGTGTTCCTCATGAAGGTAGATTAGTCTTATTTGAACACATAAGAGATAATCCTAACGTTGTCTCAATTTTCAGAAATCTAAGAAATGTCCAAATAACAGCAAGAGAGTTCGCTGATTTCTTGTTGGACTATGCTAGTTTAAATGTTCTACCTTTGGATAGGAGTTTACTGAGTATTATAGAAGATGTGGTGAGAATGCCAAGTCAGAAAGAGGCGGGAGCTTGTTTATTAGTAAATGGCGAACAATTTGCTTTTAGCAATAATTCCAAGGACATATATCAAATTGCTAAAAAACACGCCACGGCTCATAAAATTCTTAATGATTACTTTGAAGCATCTGAACTGCAAGAACAAAACAAAGCAAATCTGATATTAAGACTGGGATTAGAAGGTATACCTCCACAAAGATATAAACAAATAAAAGGAAAAATAGATGAACTATCTGATGAAGGATTAGCAGAAATAAACTCTATAAAATCTTACAGCGAATTAGAAAAAGCCATTCTAACCCATAGTTCTGATAAAAAATCTACAAAAGAAGGGAAATCAGTTAAAAAACATATAAGAAGTTCTTGGTATGAAACATTAATAAAATCTGCTGATGAAGAGAAGTATGAATTAATATCAAAAACGTATCATTCTCTTTCTCCTGACTATATTAATAGGTTAAGAGAAGTATGGGTGAATTGCCCAGAAAGTTTGTTCTCATTTTGTCAACATGTTGTTAGGATTGGTGCTAGTAGTGTATTTCAGATGTTGTTGAAAGACTCTCATTTATTCTCCGAATATAGAAAAAGATTACAAGACGAAGATTTTTGTAGAAGTATAGAACAAATTGTAAGTTCGCAGGATAGAAATCCATATAGAGTACTTATAAAAATATTGTCTAATGAAGCAGAACATTTTAGACTACTTGAAGATAGGCCTGTGGACATAGAAGAAAAAAGACCTTCTTTATCTGATTACAAAAGAGTTATTGTTGCTTGCTCAGGTTATTCGGGGGAAGCTAAAATAAAAATTAGAAATTCTTTGGGGATTGAAGTAGAATTTATTGAAACTCGTATCAATAAAAGGTATCTTCCATCTTTGAGATCAGATGACCTTATGATATTTATTACTTCTTCACAGAAATATCCTAACAACTTAAGCAGTCATAGTGCTTATTTTATCCTTAAGCAGTATGCAAAAAGTAATGATATAGATTTCTATCACTTTAATCATGCTGGATATAAATCATTAATAAACTTGTTTCAGAATGTTCAGAGTTGATGAAAGAGACAAGCATCTCGTCATAAACACAGGAAAAGGAATTTAATTCCTCCTTAAATCCATACGTCGTCAAACTAAAAATCAAAAAAATTAAGAAATCCAAAAAAATCCAGATAAAAAAATTCAAAACCTGACAAAAAATACAAAATCAGACTAAAAATA
>CAYJQP010000098.1:0-2801 GCA_964372385.1 Candidatus Woesearchaeota archaeon
CTATAAAGATACTTTTGTAGTGATGGAATAAATGATCATTTTACCAACATCCTCCTGGATTTTTTGAAGAATTAGACAAGCGTTTAAGATATAACAACTGGCAAAAAAAGGAATAGCAAAAACCTTTTAACCTAAAACAACTCTCTTACAATATGATAACAGCAGTAGAAAAATTTCAAGCTCTATTAAGAAAACACAATCAATATGAACCAGAAGCATACAATTTTATTTACGAAGCCATAGATTATGCCGATAGAAATATAGTTAATAAAAACCAAAAACGAAGAAACGGACATATTAGCGGATATCAACTTCTAGAAGGAGCAAGACTTTGTGCAATTGAACAATTCGGCTATCTCGCTAAAACAGTTCTTAACGAATGGGGTGTAAAATCAACAAATGATTTGAGCGAGATTGTCTTTAATTTAGTAGAGCATAATTTATTAAAAATACGTAAGAATGATAGAAAAGAAAATTTTGATAATATCTACGACTTCAATGAAGTTTTTGATTTAGTTCCAATATTCATCTATTCTAGAGAAAAAGATGAATGGCAAGTGAAATATGTAACAAGAAAGCAATACACTGAAAAACCAAATTATGAAGTACCGTTTTGAATTTTAGTAAACCCTCTTCAAACTAACTTTTTTAACTTTTAGCAGTTATAAGCCTTGAAATGCTCAAAAATAAAGATTTCAAATTACAAGTAATACTTGACAAACATTTTATTATTAATTATCGTCTATAATAAAAAACAATGGGCTATTTTTTGGTGCGATTATTGTCTAATCACCTAAAATAATTATTTCTTCCCGCTCTTCTTCGCCTCTTTCTTCTCAACAGGCAAATCCAATTTAATATGCGCCTCCTTCAACTGCTTCTCGTCAACCTCTGCAGGCGAGCCGTCCATCGGGCACTGTGCCGCCTTGTTCTTCGGAAATGCAATAACCTCTCTAATATCGCTATATCCCAGCATCAAAGCAACTGCTCTATCAAAACCCAAACCCATGCCCCCGTGAACAGGCCCCCCATATTCGTAAGCATCCAATAAAAATCCAAATTTCTTATGCGCCTCTTCGCTAGACATCCCAATAACTTTCATCACTCTTTCCTGCAATTCAGGATTGCTGATTCTAATGCTCCCGCTCCCCAGCTCAACTCCATTTAAAACAACATCAAACAATTCTCCCTTAACTTTCCCCGGCTCTTTCTCCAAAAATTGCAAATGCTCTTTCTTCGGCATTGTAAACATATGATGCTCCGGCTCCCACCTTTTCTCCTCGCCATTGAAGCTAAATAAAGGAAAATCATAAACCCAGCAAAACGCAAACTCCCTCCCATCCTCCTTATTCTTCCTCAAATCCGGCTTGTCGCTCTTGTATTTTCTCATTGCCTCTTCATGCGTCAATCGCACAAAATTTCCTAACGAAACGCCTAAAACTTTCTTAAAAATATATTTATACAAGCTCTCAACAAAACTCATTATATCCTCTGGCTCAACAAAACTCATCTCAAAATCCATTTGCGTATGCTCTGGCTGCCTGTCAGCTCTCAAATCCTCGTCTCTAAGACAGCGGGCAATCTGAAAATATCTATCAAATCCAGAAATCATCAAAATCTGTTTATACAACTGCGGGCTTTGCGGCAAAGCATAAAACTTTCCTGGATTCACTCGCGAAGGCACAATATAATCCCTTGCCCCTTCCGGAGTGGGCTTAACAAGCAAAGGCGTTTCTATCTCAATAAACTCCTGCTTCACAAAATATTCCCGAGCCGCCTCCAAAACTTTAGCCCTGAAAATCAGGTTTCTCTGCATTCCCGGTCTTCTCAAATCCAGAAATCTATATTTCATCCTCGCCTCTTCGCCGGTAATTTTCTCGTCGCTGATTTCAATAGGCAATGTCCTTGCCTTGGAAAAAATCTCAATATCATTTGCCAGAATTTCTACATCTCCTGTCTCAAGCTCTTTGTTTTCCGTCCCTTTTTTTCTCTCCTGCACCTTTCCCTCAATACAAACAACATACTCTGATTTCAGCTCATGCTTTCCAATAATAACAATCTGCGTTTTCCCATATCTATCCCGCAAATCAACAAAACTAACTTTCCCATGTGAACGAATTGTATCAACCCAACCGCACAATCTGACTTTCTTTCCTACATCTCTCTTCCTCAGCTCTCCACAATTATGCGTCCTTAACATAAACACTACAAACACCAAGCATTTTTAATTCTTTTTATTTTTCTTTAATATCTATAAAACTACCATCTTCAAAAATAACTTCTAATGCATCCTTCTCTGTCCTTTTGGCTCCACTCCAATCATTCTCATAATTCTTAATATGAGAATAAAGAAAAGAAGGCCTCTTTTCACTTTTAATCTTTACAGAATCCAATCTTCTCTCTTCAACCCAATATCTGTACTCTGTCTGGGTCTCTGGAACGTAATTAATTTCAATTTCATCCTTACAATATTCTTTAATATCTCCACTTTTGGCTGTGTGTTCGGCAAGTAATGTTCTCATCTCACTATAGATCTCTAAAGGATAATTTGAAAGCTCCTGTAAATACCTTCTCTCGCCCAAGAAAGCAACCAAGATATTCTTTGGGTCTCTGGCAACTTTAGAACCAACATAAATTCTATTTTCGCTCCGCAACAATTTTGCCGAATCTCTCCTTCCCTCTTCATCGTTCATTACCTCAAATCCAATCAATATACTTCCACTTACCTTATCCAAATCAATAGTTTCACTTTCCAAAAATTCCAATTCTATACCATATCTAGAAAAAAAAATCTCGCTATC
>CAYJQP010000099.1:0-2752 GCA_964372385.1 Candidatus Woesearchaeota archaeon
GCGGGCAAAGATTTAAATACAATTATTCCTGTCATCTTTAAGATAGTAAGAAGGAATTATTACCGACAATGTGAATATATTATTAATTTATATCATTATGCTCACGTCCGTGTTGGACATTTTAACCTTCTTCTATTGAGAAAATTAAATAAGAAGAGCTTGGCTCTTAAGAGAAAATGGCAAAGATAAGCCCGGTATCAATTAAATATATGATTTATGCATCGTTTAAATCAGAAGGGCCGCTGGAAAGGCCTGATGTAATCGGAGCTATATTTGGGCAGACAGAGGGGCTTTTAGGAAGCGAATTGGAGATGAGGGAATTGCAGAAAGAAGGCAAGATAGGAAGAATTGAGGTTGAACTTGAAACTGTTGACGGAAAAAGCATAGGTGAAATAAAAATTCCGACTGCATTGGACAAATCTGAAACCACGCTTATTGCAGCTGCCTTGGAAACAATAGACAGAATAGGACCGACAGAAGCGCAAATTAAAATAATTAAAATAGAAGATGTGAGGGGCGGCAAAAGAGACTATATATTAAACAGGGCGAAGGACTTGTTAAATCGTTTAGAAGGCGGCGGAGATTTTGAAGAAATGTCAAGGACATTAAAAGAAGAATCAAGAGCTGCAAAAATTCAAGAATATGGAGAAGAGAAACTTCCTGCCGGAGACATATCGGGCAATGAAATTATCGTCGTGGAAGGCAGGGCTGATGTTGTGAATCTTCTGAAAAATAGAGTCAACAATGTGATAGGCATGAACGGCACTAAACTGCCTGCTGAAATAGCAAAATTAGGAGAGGAAAAAGAATTAACTTTATTTATAGACGGAGACAGAGGAGGGAAATTAATTGCCAAGAATGTTATAGAAAATGCTAATATAGCTTATGTTGCAGTTGCTCCTGATGGAAAGGAGGTAGAAGAATTAACAGGAAAAGAAATTCTTATAGCATTAAGAAAAAAAATTCCTGCGAGAGAATTTTTAAGAAGGACAGAAGGGATAAAAGAAGAAGCAGAAGGCAATGGAGATGCAAAGGAAAAGATAAGAGAAGTGTACAATGATATAAGAGATACGAAATCCGTGTTATTGCTGGATTCAAAATTTGATGTCATGAGAAGAGGAAGCGCAAAAGAATCAATCAAAATAATTGAAAGCACGAGAAAGGATGTTTTTGCTGTTATTATAGACGGCACAGTGACTTCGGGATTGATTAGCGTCTGTGAAGGGAGGGGTGTTAAATATCTGGCTGCTAAGAATTTTGGCATGATAAAAGAAACGAATTTGAATTTGATTAGTTTGTGATGAAGAGGGATTTTTATTTTATTTCTATTGATAAAATTAAATATAGTTTTTCGGCACTTTTGAAATTATAGTGAAGGACATAAGTCTTTCCCTAAACACAGAAAACTTTTAGTTTTCTGTGCCATCAAGAATGCAATTGTCAGCATTCTTGAGGTAGTCAACGACAAAATTGGGAAAAACTAAAGTCGTTGACTATAATATTGACTGAAAGATTTGGGAGAATTTTGCGACTCTTTAAACATAGTAGTTAATCATATAAATGTCAGCGTCTTCTAATTTTGATGAGGGTTATTTACTCTGACCATGCGAAAAAGAGGATGAGACAGAGAGGTATAGAAGAATAGGAGATAGAACATATAATCAAACATCCTACTTACACGAAAAAATCATTTGATGATAGAAGAATCGCAGTTGGGGAAATAAAAGACAGAGAATTAAAGATCGCCTACACTCAAGAAGAAAGTTATATAAAGGTAATCAGTATCATGTTTTTATGAAATTTGAATATGATAAAGAAGCGGATGCAGCATATATCTACTTAGAAGATTCAATAGCAGACGGAGAAGCCGAGAAGACAATAGAATTAAACGATAACATAATTGTTGATTTTGATAAAAATGGCAAATTATTGGGGATTGAAATTTTAAGCGCTAGTAAGGTATTGCATCAAAAATCGCTTCTTGAAGCGCAGTCTGTTTGATTCATTATTAATAAATAAAATTTTGCTCCAAACTGCAAAAAAGTTAGTTTTAAATATATAATTAAGCTAATCAAAGTATGAAAAAAAAGGTGGGAGCAGCGAAAAAAGGCTCGGATTTTATGAAGCGGAGAAGTTTTGAGAGAATATTGCTTATAGTGATAGTTATTATATTCGGCGCAATAACTTACATCATGGTTTTTAATATTGAAGAATGCCAGAATTTTGAGTGTTTTAAGAATTCTATGGAAAAATGCAGGAGAGCTGAATATGTGAATGAAGAGCCAGAGGCGTCGTGGGCTTATGAAATAAAGGGCGCGGAGAATGGATTGTGCGAGGTTAATGTGAAGCTCCTGCTTGCGAAGAAAGGCGAGCTAGGAGTAGACAGACTTGCTGGCTATGAGATGGAGTGCTTTTATCCAAGCGGCGCAGGGACTTATCCTGAAAAAGATTTGGAAAAATGCCATGGGAAATTAAGAGAAGAACTGCAGCAGATTATTATTGAAAAACTCCATGCTTATATTATTGAAAATCTTGGAAAGATTGACAGGGAGATTAATTCTTTTTAGGGATGAAAGCTCATGATTAATTGAAAGAGCAGTCAGAATTTTGTTGTATAATTGATTATAGGAAAAACGAAAATAATTTTTTATTTTGATAGAAAAAGAACTTGAAGCAATGCTGAATAGATGTTTTATCATTAATTATAGCGAGAGACCAAAATATAGAGAACTGCATGGCTTATGTCTTATTT
>CAYJQP010000100.1:0-2739 GCA_964372385.1 Candidatus Woesearchaeota archaeon
TGAATTGGGAGCTGATCCGACTGCTGAAGAGCCAGAGTTGAGCTGTGAGCAGTATCTTGCTTGAAAAAATAGAGTCTTGTTAATCCAATGGGCGATAAAATAGAATCTTATCGTTAATAATATTATCATAAAAAGTTTCAATGTTAATTAGTATTATACTTCACTGTTTTTGATATAGGCTATTTTAAAATACACATCGCTTTTTCATTTAACTTATAAAAATAGCAAGTTTTAAATGTGTGAATTAATTGTTAATTATATGTTTGGGAAAAGAGGCGTTTTGGTATTTTTGATTTTAATTTTTGTAGTTGCTAACAGCGGTTTTGTTTTAGCTCAAGCTGACATTACCGGGAGAATTGTGAAAAGCGGTTTTGAGGTTGACAGTTTGCTATTGAAGGTTTCTGTTAAGGAAGGGGATTTCGTTGAGAAGAAGATTGATGTTGGAAGCGATCAAGGAGGAAGATTTAATTTAGAAGTAATTGGTATTGATGGAATTTATTTAAGCGAGAGCGAAGTTATTTTACAGGCAAATCAAAGAAAGAGTGTTATTGTTAGTTTTAATGCAAGTGATGTGGACGCAGGAGTTTATGTTGGTTATATTGAAATTGCGAGCCAGAAAGAAAACGCGAGATTGCCTGTAATTTTTGAAGTTGAGTCATTAGATATATTTTTTGATGTTAATTTAGATATACCTCCGAAATATTCTGATGTTTTTCAAGGCGATAAGATTGTTGTGCAGTTGAAGATTTTTGATTTGGCTGGCGTTGGAACAAGCACATTGGAGATGGAGTATTACATAAAAGGCACTGATGGTAGCAATTTGGTTTCGGAGAGCGAGAGTGTTGTTGTTTCAGGCGAATCGCAGTTTGCTAAAACATTGTCTTTGCCAGTTGAAGTGAAAGCTGGAGATTATGTTTTTATCGCTATAGCGAGATACAAGTCCTCTGTAGGCAGTTCAACTGACATTTTTAGGATAAGCAGTATAAAGAAAGATGCTGGCTCGGGAGATTTAGGCAAACTAGGAGGATTTAATCTCGGAGTTGTGCTTATTATTGCAGGCGCCGTGGTTTTGGTTTTCTTTTTGATATTGATATTTATTTTTATTTACTCTGTTTTCAGCAGAAATAAACTGCTTTCAGAACTAAAGAGGCATAATGCAAGTGAATTGAAAATGCAGAGACAATTTTTGCTTGCGCAAGAAAAAATTGTACGCGAGAGAAAATTGATTGACGAAAAAGAAATAAAAAGAGAGTTTAGAGAAAAAATAGATGAATTGAAAGAAAAACAAATAAGCAGAGTGAAAGAATTTGAGAAGTTTAGTGATAAGGGCAATATGAATGAGATGAGGCGCAAGCTTAATGAGTGGAAAAGAAAGGGTTATAACACACTGCCTTTAGAATATAAAATGAAAGGGCTAACAGAGAAGGATATGAAAAAGATATTGAAAGAGTGGAAAGTAAAGTACACCGAAGAATATAAAAAGTAAGAGTGACTTTTTAGTTTATAAAAGAGATGCAGAGATGTCGGCTAAAAATAAAGAGGAGATAAAGAGGGAATTTGACGATTTTGCGAGGAAAGTTGCTAGACTGGAGTCTTTGAGGCATGAACTTGATGCTTTAGATGCAAAGGGTTTTGAGACAGATGTTAAGGTTATCAAAGCGAAATTGAAAAATGTTGAGGAAATCCCAGAAATAGAGGCAGAGATAAAGAATTTAAGAGATAAGATTGATAGAAAAAAATCCAGAGGGGCTGCAGGAGCGAGAATCAGCTCTAAACTTCTGAAGGAATCTGAAAGTTTCAAGCAAAGCTCAAGAGAAATAAAAAGAAAGATTTCTGAACTTGAGAGTTTGATTAGAAAAAAGAGGAAGATTTCTGTCAAGAAACAACTTTCTCCGAAAGAAGTTAATTATGTTCATGACATACCAAAACTTGAGAGGGAGCTTGAGAAATTGAGAGGCAGTTTTGAGAGGCATACGAAAACAACGAGAATTAAAATTGATTCTGGCGTCGGGGTTTTAGTTGACAGCAAATTTGATGATTTTATCAGAGAGATTAAAGGCGAGTTGAGTGTGAGATTAAAGGAGAAGGAGTTGTTAATGGATGCGAAGCTTAGGACAGACATTCAAAGCAGGGAGAGAGAATTTGCTGATAGATACAAACATTTAGTTGACGAATTTCATAAAAAATATAAAGAGAGAGTGCATAATGAATTGAAGAGGGAAGTTAAAAATAAATTTGAGAATCAGTTGAGAGAGAAACTTTCTGCAGAGAAGAAGATAATAGTTGCGGGCTTGATTGAAGAGAACAATAAAAGACTTGAGGATGAAAGAGAGAAATTAATAGGAAAGCTTCATGCGGATTATGACGCTAAAAGTATAGAGCTTGATAGGAAGGCGAAGAAACTGGATGCTGACAGGAAGAGGATGGCTGATAAATTAGAGCTGAGTTTTAATAATAGGAAAAAGAAAATTGACGGAATTGCAAAGAAGCTTGATTTTAAGAGGAGAGAGCTTGATGAAAAATTTGCGAAGGAGAAAGAAATTCTTGAAAAAGTGATGCAAATGAAACTGAATTTGAAAGCGAAAATTGCAGAGAGAGAAGCTTTTGCCGACGCCAAAGACGCAGTTAAAGAAAAAGCGAAAAGTTTGGAGATGGAAGAGAAGCAAGTAAGAGAGAGATTAGAAGAGAAAGATAGGCAGTTAAAGAAAAAATTGGAAGGGAGTTATCTTTCAAGGAAGA
>CAYJQP010000101.1:0-2738 GCA_964372385.1 Candidatus Woesearchaeota archaeon
AGTGAGGAGCTTCGCAGCAAGAGCGGATCGGAATCAACACCAAAAGAATTCCGTCATTCTTCGCAAAGCTCTTCTGTTTCCGAAGAATCCTACAACATTCAACATCTATTAAAAGAAATCTCGCGCTCAAAACTAGACACATCAAAATTAAAAGAAAACGACCATCGTATTTTAGGTCAGAAACTTGACCTTTTCTCTTTCAACGAAGCATCTCCAGGACAGCCGTTCTGGCATCCAAACGGGCAGATAATTTGGAATGAATTAATAAACTTCTCAAGAGAATTGCACAAAAAATTTAATTATCAGGAAATTTCAACGCCCTACATTTTAAACAACAAGCTCTGGAAAATTTCTGGGCACTGGGAGCATTACAAAAAAAATATGTTCATCACAGAATATGAAAACAAAGAAGCTGGAATCAAGCCAATGAACTGCCCGGGCATGATGCTCGTCTACAAAACAAAAACGCGCTCCTACAAGGACCTTCCGCTAAGACTTTTTGAATTTGGTACTGTTCACAGAAAAGAGCTCTCTGGAGTTTTAGCAGGCCTCTTCAGAGTTGTCAAAATAACTCAAGATGATGCTCACATCTTCTGTACAAACGGGCAGATTGAAGAAGAAATATCTTCTATATTCAAAATAATAAAAATAATTTACAAAGACACTTTTGGTTTCTCTTACAGAATGGAGCTCTCAACAAGACCAGAAAAATTCCTAGGAAAAAAAGAAGATTGGGATTCAGCAGAAAAATCTCTGGAAAGTGTTTTAAAAAAATCAAAAATTGAATACAAACTAAATAAAGGAGACGGCGCTTTCTACGGCCCTAAAATTGACTTGCATATCAAAGATTCTCTCGGAAGGGAATGGCAATGCGCAACAATTCAGTTAGACATGCAGATGCCGCAAAGATTTGAAATCTTTTATACAGGAAAAGACAATAAAGAACACATGCCTATTGTGATTCACAGAGCAGTTTTCGGCTCATTAGAAAGATTCATCGGAATTTTACTAGAACATACATCGGGCAGTTTGCCTTTCTGGCTCTCTCCTGTTCAAGTCAGAATTATTAATTTCACAGACAGAAACATAAAATCAGCAGAAAAAATACTCGCCCAGCTCAAGTCTCAAATACCAGAATTAAGAATAGATTCTGATTTCAGAGCAACAACAGTCAGCGAGAAAGTTAGGGACGCAGAAATGCAGAGAATACCTTATTTGCTCACAATCGGCGACAAGGAAGAAGAATCAAATACTTTGGCAGTAAGAGAAAGAGGCAAAAAGCCAAAATTCAGCGTCAAGCTCCAGCAATTTGAAAACGAGCTGAAAGAAAAAATAGAGAATAGGATTTAAAGTTTGCTAAAATCTTTTAATAAAAGCTCTTCCAAGATTCTTCACTTTTTCAACTAATTTCTTGTCAGCGCTTATTACATAAATATTCTCTTCAACAATTATTTTTCCTTTAATTTTCAACGTATTTCAATGGCAAAGCCTGAAACAACTAAAAACTTAAATACCCACAAATCTACATAATAAAACTAAAAGAGAAAATGAAAATCCAGCCATACATTGAGAAACTAAACAGCTCAAAAGAATTCAAAAAATTCAAAGATAAATATAATGATGCGTTTTTAGTCGCGGGCTTCTTTGTCTTAGATTTGGAAATGCAGCAGAACATTCATCAAATAGATTTTTTCATACCATCTCAAAAAAAGATAGCTGCCTTTACCTTAGACAGCGGCGTAAACCTTCAGATTCTTGACACAATGTCTGAAAAAACCCCTGAAAAATTAGACATGAACACAAACATTGATTTGGATGCAATAGAGGGAATCCTAGAAGATGAAATGAAAAACAGAAACATGACAGAGGAAATAAAAAAAATAATCGCTGTAATACAAAATATAAAAGGCAAAAAAATTTGGAATCTCAACTGTGTTTTGTCAGGAATGGAGATTCTAAAAGCTCATGTTGAGGACGAATCACAAACAGTTCTTAAAATGGAAAAACTTTCATTTACAGACATAGTCAAAAAAATGCCAATTGAACAGATTCAACCGCTACAGCAGCCACAGCAAGCTCAAAGTGTACAGAATAAAGAAGACACAGAAGAAGAGCTGAAAAAGCTGGAGAAATTAGAGGAAGAAATTCAGAGAGAAAAGCAAAGGCTGAAAAAAACTGTCGTCTCCAAAAGTTCTGCCTCTTCATCTGCGCAAGCGCCCAATAAAAAGAAGGCAAATAAGAAGATTGGTGATTGAGCTTTTCTAAAAAATAGCCAAATTATTTTTTATGAAGATAATTAATGATAACGTATGCGATTTAGAGAAGTTCCGAGCAGTATTTTAAATCCTGAGTTCGCCACATAAAGAAAACTGGAAATTTCCTACTTATAAAGTTCTGTCAGTTGGAGTTTTTAATAGTTTTTTGTGTTATTTTAATGAAAATTTGGCTGTTTTTTGAGTAATTTCTGGTAAAAATAGAGTTTTTCCATATGAAATAGAGGTAAAAACAAAGCATACTTTCGATAATTGAATTAACTGTCAGAAGATTGCGAATTTTTATGAGTTACTTTCTTGATTTTACACAGGAAATAAGCTAAAATTATGTGTCAATTCAATTTGAGTTTTTTTGAGTGACTCCAATAGAAATGAAGGTTAGAATTTTTTATTCAACTGGCGAACTCAGGTTAAATGATGAAAATAGCGAGGAATTTGGGAAATTTCTGTCTTGCACGAAGCAAG
>CAYJQP010000102.1:0-2704 GCA_964372385.1 Candidatus Woesearchaeota archaeon
TTCGTAAGAGGTTAACTAAAATAAGATATTTCTATTTTCTATATTTATAGATTTGAATATTAGATGGGCTAATTATGTCCCACACACCAACATCACCAAATCTTTAAAAACTCCTTTCCTTTAAAAATAAAATGGCATTGAAAAACATTCTCTACAATCTACCAGAAGTAAAAAAGCCAGTAGAAAAAAAATTGTCTTTCAATGTAAAGCTTAAATGGACAATAATCATCTTGCTCGGCTTTTTTATTCTTGCAAATATTAAACTCTATGGTGTTTCTGCAGGTTTCTTGGACAGGTTTGAATTCTTAGAAATTATCTTAGGCACAGATTTCGGAAGCATTATTTCTCTCGGCATAGGCCCAATTGTCATGTCCTCTATAATTCTTCAGCTCCTCGCCGGCTCAGGAATCCTTAACATAGATACAAAAACAGAAGAAGGAAAAAAATATTTCCAAGGTTTGCAGAAATTAGGAGTTTTATTTTTCATTGTTTTTGAAGCTATGGTTTATGTTTTTATGGGCGGAATAGAAGCAGTCCCCGGGTTCACAGGAATTGTGATTTTCCAATTAATTCTTGGCGGAGTTACTATAATGTTTATGGATGAGGTTTCGCAAAAATGGGGCTTTGCTTCTGGAGTTTCATTGTTTATCGTCGCAGGCGTCGCTTGGAGATTATTCACAGGCCTCTTTCAATTCGTCGGTCCAAACGGAGAAATCTGCCTGTTGGATTTCACAGGAACACCATGCGTAGGAAAAGTTCTCGTAATTGTACAGTCTATTTTAAATAATGCTCCAACAGAACTCTATTCTGCTTTGGCAGCCATTATTTTTACTATTTTGATATTCTTCGGCGTTGTCTGGGCGCAAAATCTTAAAATTGAGATACCTCTTTCTTATGAAAGATTGCGCGGCTATTCAATAAAATGGCCTTTGCAATTTTTCTATGCATCTGTTCTTCCAGTTATTCTCGTCGCTGCTCTCGCCGCCAACATCCAGCTTTTCGGCGGGCTTTTGGAAAATTGGCTAGGCCGTCCAACTTTTCTCGGCGGATTTTCTCAAGGCCAGCCGATTTCAGGTATCGCCTTTTGGATTGGAAGTACAAACATAGTTGAATCAATAATCAGAGGCAGTTTTCAAAACATACTTCTCTTGCAGGCCATCACACATCTTCTGTTCTACATGGTCTTCTCTGCACTATTCGCTGTTTTCTGGGTCAAAACTTCCGGCACAGACGAATCAAGTCAGGCAAAAAATATTTTATCTTCTGGCTTGCAAATCCCCGGATTTAGAAAAGATCCAAGAGTTTTAGAATCAATACTGAAAAGATACATCCTTCCTTTGACAGTAATGGGTGGCTTGGCTATTGGACTTTTGGCTTCTATTGCAAATCTTCTCGGCGCGCTAACATCAGGAACAGCCATTCTTTTGTCTGTTATGATAATGTATCAGCTCTACACAAATATCGCTCAACAGCATGCAATGGACATGCACCCCGCAATGCGAAAGTTCATTGGTTGATGCAACAATTTAAAAACAAGAAATACTAAAATTACAAAATGAGTGCTTTAAGAATTTTATTTATTGTAACGCTGATTAGCTTTGGTATAGCAATTTTCTGGAACTCTGTTCCCTTAATTAAAGATACAATTCATTTAATCCTAGACCCTTCTGTAGGGAAACTTCTTGATTATAATATAAATATTGGAATGATTATTATAACTGGAATAATAATGCTGATTATAACTCTCGTGCAGAAATTTACCGTTGACAACGATACTTTAAGGCAATTGAAGTCAGACCAGAAAAAACTGCAGAAGGACATGAAAGAATTCAAAAATCATCCTGAAAAATTTATGGAGCTTCAGAAAGAAAGCATGAAAAAAGCCGGCGAGATGTTCACTCTTTCAATGCGTTCATTTTCGTACACAGCAATCCCAATAATACTTTTCTTTCGCTGGTTTTCAGATTATTTTGCGTCATTTAATCCGCCGCTGAAAATCTTCGGATTTTTCTCATGGTTCTGGGCATATTTTCTCTTCTCAATTGTTTTCTCGCTCATCTTTAGAAAAATGTTTAAACTGCCTTAATCGCTCTTAACAACTTCTACAATATCTTTGTCAATAATTATTTTGCATTTTTGAAATAAATCCATTCCCGCCAGAGAAAAATCCGCCTCTGTAGCAAGGATAGGCACTTCTATTTCTTCACCAAGAAATTCTAATTTTCCTTTAAATACTTTAGTAACATTCTTTTCTCCACTTGCAGTTGAATAATCTGATAATCCTATCTGTTCTAAATCAATTTTATCAATTAAATTTTTGGGAAGCATAAGATGCCCATTAAATCCTATGTCTAATAATGTCTCAATTTTTGTCCCTTCAAAAATCAACTCAATCACGGGGCATCCAAATTTAAAATAACCTCTCATCCCAAAGCCCCAACAAAATGTGTAGAGGCAAAACCAATTCTCTTAAAAACAAATTTCTTATTAGGATATTTCTCTTTAGCTTTCTTATAAGCATCAAGTTCAGAATCCCCGATAAAATAATCACCGCTTTCTACTTCTATAGCAATTATTTTTCCTTTATGCATATTAGACAATCTTTCATTCACTCTTTGAAATATCATATTGGCTTCTTGTATTTTGTTTTCCATAAAAATAAACTGCATATTATCTATTTAAATTCTCTGATTCTTCTATGTTT
>CAYJQP010000103.1:0-2672 GCA_964372385.1 Candidatus Woesearchaeota archaeon
CCATACAATTCTTGAGGTTAATTAATCGATTCTTCAATAACTGTTTTAAAGACTGTTTCTATATCGAAGGATAAACCAGATTCCATTCCCTTTGATGCCTTATATAGCTCCCCTTCAGTTAAGCTCCTTCCAATTCGTCGAATCGCTTCTTGTTGTAGTTCTCCGACAGTCACGGAAAAAATTATTTTTTCATCTTTTTTATTTTCTTTCATATTCATTGTTTTTTAGTTTTATTAAATCCCGAGTTATATTCAACTAACTTTACCCAATCTATTTTGCCGTTATTGCAAAACTTTTGTGAAAACTCAAACGTCAATTTATTGATAATTTGAGCATAGCTTTCCATAAATTCATCGTTTTTCTGTTTTGCTTTATAACCGATAGGTTCAATGAGATTTATATATAATTCTGAATCACCAGAAATGAGTTCCCAGAATTGTTGCCCACATAATTTTAAATATCCTAATTTATCTGGCTGATTATCTTTACCAAAACAGCAACCGTTAACTGTAATAATCTTTTTGTTAGTTTTTATCTGCAGTATTTTCTTAGCATTTTCAAAGTTGATTATTAATTGTTTAATTTGACTTGAATTACCCCAATTCCATCCAGCTTTAATTTCAACGAGATATATAGCCCCCTCTTTCTCAAATTCAAGGTCTATCCCAGTTAATTCAGATTTCTTCGCCCCATATACTTTATCACAAACAAAAATCGCTAATCCCTCCATAAAATCTCCAAAAATGGTTTCTTCTTGCGATTGTAGAAAAGCATCAAGAAAACCTTCAACCAAATCTTGCGCAGTCATGACATTTTTTGCTTTGAACAAATAAGGATTCTTTTGCTTCAATATTTTTAAAAGATTAACTTTGTTTTGTACATAATCTAATCTTCTTTTATGAAAAACAGAAATATTTTTTTCTACATATTCGTATACTTGTTCTAAGTTTAATTTTTTCATGGTGTAATTTTGTTAGTTAAAACAATTTGTTCTTTTTGTGTTATTTTATTTTTAGCCATTTCTACATATTTTTGAACTATTTCTATTCCAATAGAATTACGTTCCATTTTTTGAGCAACTTCTGACGTAGTGCCTGAACCTAAAAAGGGGTCTAAAACCCAATCATTTTTTTTAGTAAATAATTTAATGAACCATTCTGGTAATTCTTCTGGGAAAGTTGCGCTGTGATTTTTATTATTACAAACAGTTGCAAACTGCAACACATTTGTCGGATAAACTTTATTTCTATTGAGCCAGTTAGAAATGTTTTTGCCGAAGCCACTACCGCTTTTAGATATATCTCGTGTTTTATCTATCTCGCTTAATTTTTTCAGTCTTTCATTTGCCCAATTCCCAATTGGCACCATTACTTCTTCTTGATACATATTGAAATTACGAGTTTTGTTAAATTGCAAAATTCTTTCCCAAGAATCCCGAAAACGGTTAGGCCATTTACCAGGATAACAATTTTTTTTGTGCCAAATAAATTCCTCTGTCCATATCCACCCTTGTTTGCGCAAAGCCAAAATAAGTTCAAGGACGTATGTGCTTCGTTCACCACTCTCGGCTTTTTCTTTTATATTTAAAATAAATGTGCCAGTCGGTTTCAAGACTCTTAGCAATTGTTCGCTGATAGATAAGAACCATTCAACATAGTTTTTAGTATCAACGCCTCCGTAAGTATTTTTTCTTCTATCAGCGTATGGTGGAGAAGTAACTATCAAATCTATCAAATTGTCCTCTATTGTTTTTAGAACTTCTTTTGAATCTCCAAATAATATTTCTGTTTTTACGTCTTTCATTTTTATCCAATCAATTTTAAATAGTTTAACTTATTTAAAAAATACTCTACAAGTTGTGGTATAAACTTCCCTTTGTATGGGTGTAGTCTATGAACGTGCTTTGTCGTATCAGATTCTCTTAAATGCGAAAAAGATAATCCCCAGTTTAAATCCTTTCCCAACTGATTTTTCCATGAATCCTGTTTTTTTACTAAATTTTCGTCATAATATTCCTTTAATTCACTTAGGTTTACTTTTATTTTCTTTTCTTCATCAAGATATTTCTTAATTTTTGCGTACTGAATTAAATAACTAATATTAGAAGTAGTTACTGGTCTATCTAAATAATCACTCGCCCATTGAGATGCTTGACCTACTGATAAAAGTTCTTGGCTCATTTTTCCTCTTTTTTTGTTTTTTCTTCCATGAATACTTCTATACTTCTTGACAAAGCAACAGCATTTTTCTTACAAAATTCTCTATATTTTTCGTAAGTGTCTTCATCAAGACTTAGAGTCACATTTTTTTGAACCATTTTATTTTCCTCATTTGAATACAAATGTAAATAAATGAGCATTCTATATAAATCTTTTGGCCCATTATTTAGTGACAACCAAAACCCCCCAAAACTCTTCTTTTTTCCCAAAAAAGAAGCAAAAAATCTCGCCGACCCACTAAAACCCTAAAGATACTTTCGAGCCAACCTGCGTGGATACGCAAAATATTTTATATTTTGGGGACGCTAAGCGCTTTCGCTTCGCTTACCCTCGCCTAATAGGCATTAACAAGAATTTTACTCGGCTCGTAAAATTCCCAAATCCAATTTCAGCTCTGTAAATTTCTCCAGCTCTGTTCGGATTTTTCAGCTCGTTCCAGAGGAAAAATCCTCA
>CAYJQP010000104.1:0-2607 GCA_964372385.1 Candidatus Woesearchaeota archaeon
TACTATGGTAATATAGCATAAACGAAAGTTTAAATACATTGGGCAAATTTTAATTTGAAAATTTCATAGAAAAAAGACAAAGATAGTTTTATATACAAATCAGCATTACAATAAAAAAGAGATTTCAAAAATATGGCTGTAGTAATTAATTTAAATCCTGCTCTTCCTTCGCTGACAAAGATAGAGGATAAAAGAGCTGTTGATGTTAGGTATATGCTTATTTCTCCTTTCGCCGTCGCGCATATCTACTGGGATAAAAATACAAATGAGCTTGTTTATGAGCTTGAAGAGCCAATCTTAAAAGATTACGAGAAAGCTGCCCTAAATCAACTGGAAAATGCGATGTACGAATTAATTAATGTCAATGTGGCTGTTGAAAAAAGCATGGGGGCGGTGTCAGAGTATTTGGACAAGACGGCAAGACTGCTGATAGATGAGCTGAATATGAAGCTGACTGAAGAATCTTATGACAAAATATTTTATTATCTTTTCAGGGATTTTATTGGATTCAACGAGATAGATCCTGTCCTAAGAGATTATTTTATAGAAGATATTGAATGCAATGGGGCGAACGCATCGGTTTATGTTGTGCATAGAATTTACAGAAATCTAAGGACTAATATTATTTATAATGACATAGACAAGCTGGCGAGTTTTGTTGAAAAGCTTGCGCAAAGATGCGGGAGATACATTTCTTATGCACAGCCGTTGTTTGACGGAACTTTGCCCGGCGGAGAGCGTGTAAATGCAACTTATACGAAAGATGTGACGACTCGCGGGCCTACTTATTCCATAAGAAAATTTACGAAAACTCCGTGGACACCGACGCAATTAATTGCTTTTGGAACGACAAGCCCTGAAATGCTTGCTTATTTCTGGCTACTTATTGAGCACAAGGCAAATATTTTACTTACTGGAAGCACATCAAGCGGGAAGACGACAATGTTAAATGCTCTGGCTTTTTTTATTCCTCCTGAAGCAAGAATAGTGAGCATAGAAGAAACACGAGAAGTTAATTTACCTAAGGAAAACTGGTTGCCGGCTGTTGCAAGAACTTCAATCGGCATTGGAAAAATCGGCGAGGTTGATTTATTCGCGCTTTTGAAAAGTTCTTTCAGGCAGAATCCAGATTATTTAATTGTTGGAGAAGTTAGGGGGAAAGAAGCTTATGTCCTATTTCAGGGAATGGCGAGCGGACATGCGAGCTTAAGCACAATACACGCTGATTCAGTTGACACTTTAATCAGAAGACTTCAAACACCGCCGATAGAACTGCCTCCTACTTTAGTTAATTCTTTGGATTGTGTTGTGATTTTAACACATGCTACTGCGAGGAAACAGGAAACAAGAAGAATTAGAGAAGTTGTTGAAATTATTAATGTAAACAGAGACGGAACTGCTTTAATCAACACGCCATTTATATGGGAGCCGAAAACCGACGCATTTTATTTTAAAAAAAGCAGCAGGGTTTTAGAAAAGATTTCTACAAGAAAAGGAATTCCAATTGAAAAACTGCAGAGAGAATTTATAATCAGGGCAAGACTGCTGTATGAACTTTATAGAAGAAAAATATTCGGCTTTGACGAAGTTGGGATGATAATTAATACATACTACAAAAACCCTTCTGAAGTATTAATGAAGTATGGGCTTGTTAGTGCTGCCTAGATATCTTTGGCTGAAAATTAAATTTAAAAACATAAATATCTAATTTTCTTTATGGCAGTTTTGGGAAGGAGAAAGAGAGCGATAGCTCAAGGTTGGAATGCAATAAATAAACAAAGAGAAGAAGTGGTTGAGAAACTAAAAAACGGAAAAGAAGAGAAAAAAATAAGCCAAAAAGAGCATGAAGAAAGATTAAAAAAATTAAGAGAAATAGGATTGTTAAAGTGAAATTTCCTTAAACTCTTCAAATATTATCTCCTGTTGTTCTTCAGACAGTGTCTTCTGTCCTTTTTGTAATCTCTTTTTTATAACATCCATATATTTTTTATCAATCTCTATACCTATTGAATTTCTGCCATAATATTTAGCAACTGCTGAAGTAGTGCCGGAGCCAACAAACGGATCTAAAACTAAGTCTCCTTCATCTGTGCAGGATAAAATTATCCTCTTTAATAATTCAAATGGCTTTTGGGTTGGATGTGAACCTGCCCACTTCTCTTTTTTTGGAGTTAAAGAAATACTCCAAACATTTCTTGTTTGTTTTCCTTTTGGGTTAAGTGGATCTTCTATTTTCTTACTCCATTCGTAATTAAACTTCCATTTTTTACCATCTCCATTCTTAGAAGCCCAAATTAAGTGTTCTGTGCTTTCTGTAAAAAATCTACAAGTTATGTTGGGTTGAGCAT
Source organism: Candidatus Woesearchaeota archaeon (assembly GCA_964372385.1). GTDB lineage: Archaea > Nanobdellota > Nanobdellia > Pacearchaeales > GW2011-AR1 > JAUSIK01. The sequence continues at coordinate 2,349 of CAYJQP010000104.1, forward strand.
TTGGCTTAAACCAAACTATGCTATTATTTATCTTAATATCTGGATGAAATTCTTGTATAATAAATCCTGTCTGATAAATGTTATGAAAACTTCCGGAAACCCATAAGCTTCCTCCATGTTTTAAAATCCTAAAACATTCTGCTAACCATCCTTTATTAAATTTAAAGTAGTCTTCTTTAGAAAACATATCCCAACTTTCTTGCATGGTTACATGTTTACTATATTTCCATGCTAAACCATTTTTCTTAGACATATTATA
>CAYJQP010000105.1:0-2583 GCA_964372385.1 Candidatus Woesearchaeota archaeon
CTTACTTTAGATACTGTTAAGCCAAAAGGTGATGGATAGTTTCACAAGTAAGAATTAACGACGATAACCAAGTTAAATGAACCGCTAGAGAAAAGTGTTACAGATTACCTCTTGATAACGAAGGCAAAATTAAGTTTTATCACCCGTTCACTTAACAAAACCGTGTTTTACATTCATTCATCAAAAAGATATAAAAACTATACATTATTATAAAAAACATGGAGAAGCAAATTACAATCAAGGACATTTATTTTGAGCTCAAAAACCTAGAGAGAGCTTTGCAAAGCAAAGGGATTATCAGCCAAGAAGAATTATCTAAAGAAGATGAGGTTATATGGGATTGGCCGGAAAAAATACATGTGCTTGCCGATGAACAATTATTAGCAAAAGACTGGCTTTCTTCGGAGGATGAGGAAGCATGGAAAGATTTGTAGAAGGAGATATTATTGTGATATCCTTTCCCTATACAGATTTCTCCGCAGCAAGAAAAAGACCTGCGCTAGTTCTTGCAAATCTTGAAGGCGACGATATAATAATTTGTGAAATAACTTCCAGAATGAGAAAAGACAATTATGTTGTTTCATTAGAAAACAAAGATTTAGAATAAGGAAATTTAAAGATAAAGAGTATAATTCTCCCAAATAGACTTCTTACAATAGATAAAAACAAAATCAATTATAAATTCGGTAAAATAAAAGAAACAAAACTGGAGGAAGTTTTTTCCAAATCAAAAGCAGTTTTTAAGTTAAAATAATCAGGAAATTATAAAATTATACCGCAATTCCTTACTCATTTTCCCTCACCTGTCTAATCACTTCAACAATTGGATTCTTGACTTTCGGCTTCTCGTCTATCAATCCCAAATCTCTGTAAAAACTTTCATTGCCATAATTAGGCGGCAGAATTTTTCTTTTCTGCCTCAAATGCCACTCAATCTGGCTTTTAACATATCCTTCTTTCAACGGCGGCTCGTTTTTATTATTCCATTCCCTTATTTTTTCGTTGATATATTCTGGAGAAAATCCAAGTGTCTTCAGGAAAGTAATTAGAATAAACAGCCCTCTCTTCCTCCCATCTTTCAATCCATTAAGTAATTTTTTTATCGGTTTCGGAAACATTTTCTCATCAACACCTTTCAAATTAATTTCTTCATATCCCTCATATTTTCTTTTTTCACTCTCTCCACTCTCTTCCAGCTTTTTCTTTTTCCACTCCAAAGCGTTTCTTAAAAGTCTCAACGCCTCACTCTCTTTATTTTCAGGCATAAAATTTCTAATTTTAATTTTCAAAGGATTTGCGTCTTTCACAGGGTCAAAACTTTCTATCTCGCTTTTATCAACGACAACACTCGCTAACGCAGTTTTTTCATGCAGGCTGTAAGGCATCCTGAACAAATGCCTCGGTGACACCAAAACCAAATCAGAAGCTCCGAACTTAGCTCCGGAAATCTCCTCGCCAAACTCTTCGCCTTCAACAGCCTCTCGCGTGAAAGTCGTCTTGTACTTTCCAGAAGTCTCTCTTTTATTTATTGACGAGACTCCGGAGCAATATTCACAAACATAATAATCTTTTTTCTCTTTTAATTCCAAAATCCCGGGGCAGCCATTTTGCGGGCAGATTAATTTTCTTTTTGTAAGCTTCACATCTTTTCTTTGTATTGAAAATCCGCACTCACTGCATCGCAATTCAATCATCTCTCCTTTTTTCGCAGGTTTTCCGCAGACAGGGCAATTAGACTCTACAAAATCTTCCCTAGAAAGCTCTGTTCTCTCCTCAATTTTTTCAATGCCTCCCATAACTTCCCCGGCTTTTTTATTATAATCTTTCTTCACGAAATTCATCAAATATTCGCAAATAGCCCTCGGCCATTCAGGAAACCCCTCGTTTTTTTTCACGCTGCCAAACTCATTAGGAAAAGCTTTTCCAGAAACAATTATATGGAAACCCTTGCCCCCTGAAAATTTCACTCCGTAATTTTTCACGCCATGTTTTTCCAACGCTTCAATAATCAACAAAGCCAAAACCTTTGACAAATCCAAATATTTTGAGTCAATGTCTATCACAAGATCCCACTCTCTCCTCAATTCACTCAATTCATGAGGTTTCATATCTGAATTTATCCTCAAAGGGTCATGCCATATCTCTTCAGAAGCATGAAAGCTCGTCGCCCCCCTCCTAACAAGTCCGTTTATGTCAGAAGGATAAATCAAAACATCAGGCCTTTTCCCAAACTGCTCAAAATACCGAGGCACAACTTCTCTGTCTTTAGCAAATTTTACTATCTCTTCCTGAACTCGCGGGTTTGAATAATAAAATGCAGTTATTCTCTTTATTCTTTCCTCTTTTGTTTCCATCATTTTCTTCAGAATAACGAAGTTAAAATCTTTATTGTATTAGCTTTCTCTTTAAGCTATAGTCAACGACTTTAGTTTTTCCTCAATTTGTCGTTGACTAGATAGGGAAAGACTTTAGTCTTTCACTATAAGCAAAGATTCACTATCAACACATAGATAATTTTTCCAACTATCTTTAAATACCAATATCATCTCAAAAACCAATGACAGAAAGAACAGAACTTTCAGA
>CAYJQP010000106.1:0-2529 GCA_964372385.1 Candidatus Woesearchaeota archaeon
AATAAAGGGAATAATTTATAAATGATACTGTCAAGCCCTGCCCAACTGAATAAATCAAAGAAAGATAAAAAAATTAATTTTTTAGTCAAGACAATTCCTTCTTATGGAGCAACACCGGGTAAATATTGATGTTTTTTACTATAACAATACTTTTAAATGAGCGATATTTTTTATTAAAATGGGTGATAATTATTTTCAATTGGTTCAGAGGATTTCAGAGGCGGCGAAATTAGGTGCTGAAGAAATTGAAAGAAGAGTTGAGGCGAAGAGGGCTAAATTGTCAGGCTTAGTTTCTAAAGAGGGCGCGGCGCAGATTGTCGCAGCAGAATTAGGTGTTAATTTTGAGCAGGCAAGAATGAAAATTTCCCAATTAGTTCATGGAATGAGAAGAGTGAATGTTTTGGGGAAGATTTTGGAGATTTATCCTGTTAGAGAGTTTAATAAGAACGGGAGAGAAGGGAAGGTCTGTAATTTTTTGCTGGCTGATGACAGCTCAAATACGAGAGTTGTTTTGTGGGATGTCAATCATATTGCTTTGATAGAGAAAGGAGAGATTAAGGCAGGAGAGAATGTGGAGCTGTTAAATGCAGGCGTAAGAAACGGGGAAATTCATCTTGGCGGATTTAGTGATATTAAGAAAAGCAAGGAAGTAATTGGGGAGATTGTAGAGAAGAGGAGTTATTCAGCAAGGGAGCTTAATGCAGTGCGGCAGGGCGAGAGTGTTAATGTAAGAGCTGTTATAGTGCAGGTTTTTGAACCGCGATATTTTGAAGTGTGTCCTGAATGCAGAAAAAAAGTAACTGACGGGAAATGCTCCGGAGTTCATGGAGAAGTAAAGGGAGAGAAGAGGGCGCTTTTGAATATTGTTTTAGACGACGGAACAGAGACGATGAGATGCGTTTTTTTCGGCGAGCAGATTAGTAAGTTAGGATTGAAAGATGAAGAGATTTTTGACTTGAATGTTTTTAATGCTGTCAAGAAAAGATTTTTAGGAGAAGAGAAATTTTTTGCGGGGAAAGTCAGAAGCAATGCTTTGTACAATCTTGATGAATTTATTGTTGAGGAAATCAGCGATGTTAATCCGCAGGAGCTTATTAATGAATTTGAGAATAAGGTTTGAAGCTGAAAATATAAAAAAGTGATGCTTTGAATCTTTAGCAAGATGATTCATTACAATTAATAAATATAATTCTGATAGATTAATGGGGATTTATTAAAAAACAGGGAAGGAAAGGAGAGTAGTTATGTCTCGCGGATTTTTAGATGCCTCATGGTCTTGCCATGGGGAGCTTCACTTTGGTGATGACGAAATAAAAGATTATTGGGCTCCTACGTAAGTTTAGTAATGATGCACACTATTATGATGAGAGAGACAGTATTGTTAAAATAGTCAATCGTGTTGAAGAGGTTCTTGGAGGATTTTAAGTTATGAATAACTTCTATGCTGTAATATGTGATTGAGTTGATATAAATTTATAAAGAGGCTTATTTTTGGTTTAAGATGGCGAAGGAAGAGGGCGAAGAAGTTATCGCTGATGATGTTGAAATAGAGGAGAGAGAGGAGGAAGTTAAAGAAGAGGAGAAAGGGCTGACAGATGTTCCCGGTATAGGGCCCGGGATTGCCGCGAAGCTTCAGGCAGCAGGGGTTTATGATTTAATGGGATTGGCTGTTATGTCTCCTCCTGCTTTATCAGATATGGCTGGGATTGGAGAGGCAGTGGCGAGGAAGGCAATTCAGGCAGCGCGAGGCATGATGAATCTTGGCTTTATGGATGGCATTGAATTTGCAAAGAAAAGAGAAGATGTTTCCTGTATCACGACGGGAAGCGATAATTTGAATAAACTTTTGGGTGGAAAGGGAGTTGAGACAAAGGCGATGACAGAAGCGTACGGGGCTTTTGGCAGCGGGAAAAGTCAACTTGGATTTACACTTGCTGTTAATGTGCAGCTGCCTAAAGAACAAGGAGGAGCAAATGGGAAGGCCGTGATAATTGATACAGAAGGCACATTTCGTCCTGAAAGAATAAAGCAGATTGCAGAGGGTGTCGGGGCAAATTCCGAGAAGGTTTTGAAAAATATTTTAGTGGCTAGGGCATTTAATTCAGACCATCAAATTTTATTGATTGATAAGATAGGAGAGATGATTAAAGACGGCGAGCCGATAAAATTGGTTATTATAGATTCACTAACTGCGCATTTCAGAGCAGAGTTCAGCGGAAGAGGGCAGCTGGCAGACAGGCAGCAGAAATTGAATAAGTATCTGCACAATTTAATGAGAATGGCAGAGCAGTATAATCTTGCAGTGTTTGTAACTAATCAGGTTATGGCGAATCCTGCGATGATGTTTGGAGACCCAACAACGCCTGTCGGTGGGAATATATTGGGACACGCTTCGACCTATCGTATGTATTTGCGTCGTGGAAAACAAGGAAGCAGAGTTGCAAAATTAATTGATTCTCCGAATCTGCCGGATGATGAGGCTCATTTTTTTATAACGCAGGCAGGGATTAGGGATGAGGCATGATTTTT
>CAYJQP010000107.1:0-2518 GCA_964372385.1 Candidatus Woesearchaeota archaeon
GGAGGATGTTGGTAAAATGATCATTTATTCCATCACTACAAAAGTATCTTTATAGAAAAGTTTAAATATGAGTGCTCATATGAGTGCATATATGGGAAGCGTAAATATTTCATTAAGGAGAGAAGCTTATGAATTCTTGAGGTCTCTTAAAAGAAATAGTGAAAGCTTTTCTGATATTGTTTTGGGATTTAGAAAAAGAAATAGCAATAGCAACAGAGATAGAATATTGGGATTATTTAATCAAAAGAGAGATTTAAGTGCGATTGACTGGAAGGAGAAGGAAAGAAGGATGAAATCATTTAGAGATTCTTTTAATAAAAGACTGGCTGAAACCAGAAGGTATATGAAAAAATCAGGACAAAAATGATTATTTTAGATACGACTGCCTTAATTGACATATATAAGAGTGACGTCAATCTGGCAAATATTCTTAGAAGTATCAATGAAAGTTTAGCTACTACAATTATGAACTATCAAGAAATATTTTTTGGCTTAAATCCCAAAGATAAAAAATATATAGAAGAACTGGATTTTTATGAAAAATTATTTGATAATCTGGAATTGATTAATTTAAATAAAGAATCTGTCAAAAAAGCCTCTTCTTTATTCTGGGGATTGTCACAAGATGGAAAGTCAATTGGAGAAGAAGATTGTTTAATAGCCGGAATTTGTTTGATTAGCGGAATTAATAAAATAATAACTAAGAATGTAAAGCATTTTGAGAATATTAAAGGATTAGAGGTTATTTCTTATTAAAAGTTAAGTTTATGAGATAAGATTTATTTATATATTATAACTCATACATTTAAATTCTTAATATAATAATAGAAAGATTTATATATCAATTGATATAGAATAAGAAATGGAAAGTGAAATAAAAAATCCGATTGCAAGGAGTCCGACACTTGTCACAGTGATTATGGTAGAAAGGTTTATAGAAGAACATAGCGGAGAGTTTAATAGAACAGAATTATGGAAAAATCTGCCGAAGAAAGTTATGTGGCAGACTTATTTGGTTATTTTGGATTATTTACAGAGCATTAATAAAATTGCTATTGCAAATAATGGAATTGTGGTTTATATTTGGAATCCTGAATTAGCTAAAAGATTTTCTAAAAGAAAGAGGTATTAATTAAATGAGAATAATAAGAAAATCAGAAGTTATTTTTGCAAATGATAAGATTGAAAAGGCATTTAATAAATTAGATGAGAATAATGAAATAAAAAGATATATTAAAAGAGCGATTGAAGATATAAAGCAAAATGCTTTTTGTGGGATTCCTATTCCCAAGAGATTAATTCCAAGAGAATATATCCAGAAATATAAAGTGAAAAATCTTTGGAAATATGATATGCTTGACGGATGGAGACTTATTTATACGATAACTACGCCAAATAAAGTTGAAATTTTATCTGTTATACTTGAATGGTTTAGTCATCCTGAATATGAAAGAAGATTTCGTTATTAAAGTTTAGATGAGCTTTGGAAATTACTGAAGAGGCAGATAAAAAACTGAATAATCAACGACAAAAGAGGAAGAACTTAAGTCGTTGATTATAGTTGGGAAACTATGATTAAATTGAGTAGTGTATAAAGGAAATTATGCGATTATTGAGCGGGAAGAAAAAACAAGAGAGTTAAAGTTAAATTTATTAACTAAGATTTTTTTATTTTGAGATGATAAGTGAAAAGCAGAGGGAAAAAATTAGAGAAGAGGCCAGAGAGATTCTTGAGAATTTTGCGAGGGTTTTGGAAACAGCCGGAGAGGTTAAAAAGAAAGGATTAAAAAGGCAGGTTGGAGGATTTAGGGAAGAGGGCGACGGGGAGAGATGCGATGCTGATCCAAAGAATAGGAAATTCTCTGGCTCTGAAACTTCAAGAAAGCAAGAAGTTTTAGATTTTCGAAAGAGAATGTTTGAGAACGCGCCTTCTGCTAAAGGAGATTGTTTGATTGCAGAAAAGAAAAAATGGCAGTGAAGAAAATAAAAGGCAAAGGAAATGAAATTAGTGTAAAAAGAGATGGGAAAAATTCAGGCAAGAAAGTTTTTTCTGATGATATTGAAGAAGATGAAGAGAGAGACGACGGCGAGAGCGATGCGGATATTGAATTTTCTCTTGAAGAGGCGGAAGAGGAAGTGAAAAAACTTAGAAATGTTTTGGGAGATGATGAAGAAAACGCGGAGAAAATTGAATTAAAAGGCTCAAAGCCGATTTCTGAAATTAAGAAAGGAGACAAGATAAAAGTTGACGGCGTGCAATTTGAAGTTGACGCGCATTATGTTTTGATTGAACATGGAAAAACAAAGGAGATGACAATTGAAATTTTTAATCCGAAGACAGACAAGGATTATCAATTGAGGTATTTTTCTGACAGAGCTGAAAATAGCATTGAGTTTTATGAATTGCAGGAGATTGTTTATGTGAGAAAGCAGTGTAAGAAGGTGGAGTGGTGAGGTTTTTAAACTAATTCGAAACAAGATGGATATAACTGAATTATTTGAATTATTGCTACAAATG
>CAYJQP010000108.1:0-2481 GCA_964372385.1 Candidatus Woesearchaeota archaeon
CATCTCCAGCATTTCCTTTTACATTTACAATTTTTCTATTTTCATATCCAATCCAACTAATCCTTTTATCTATATGTTCAGTTACTATTGTAAATTCTTTGTCTTTAGATTTATTGATTAAGGCGGATAAGAAGAAGCCTGTGTTTTCAAAGTATTTTCTATCTTCATATTTCTTTAATTCTAGGGAGAAATCTTCAATGTCTTTTGAGGTGTATTGTTCTTTTGAGTGGTTTTTTAGGGAGCGATTATATGCTTCGTAATAATGTTCTCCTCTTTTTTCATACCACTTTAGCCAATCTTCATAACCTCTACAAATCTCTTCTAAATTTGGATTTCTAACTACTTGGATTTCTTCTTCCTTGACTTCTTCTTGCCGGCTTAGTTTTTTTAGGTATTTTTCTAGGTTTGACATTTTGGAGATGTTTCATTTGTTTGATATTTTATTTATGAGCTATAAATTGATCTTGAGATCTCTCTTATTGCTATTCGTGGAATATCTTCTTCTTTGTCAAGGTTTGTGATGTGGATTTTTTTTGAGTATTCTGTATAGGATTTTTTCTTCCCGCCTGTTAGAATAATAGCGGCTCTGTTTAGATTTGAGAGAGATGAGAGATAATCAAGAACTTCGTTTTGGTTTGCTATATCTCCATCAGTGAACATATATACATCTATTTTTTTGTCTTTAAATGCTTCTAGTGCTTTTGTTTCTAGACTTACATTCTTTTTTATTGCTTGTCTTGGGATGAGGCCTGATTTTAGATATTCCCGTATTCTTTTTGAGTCTATTCCTTCTATGAATTCTTCAGGAAATTCAAGTATTTTTTTAACTAATTCTATGTCAACTGCTGTTCCGCCTCCTTTGTATGCTGTTAAGAATAAGAAAGCCTCATCAAGGTTTCTTGTGAATGGCATGATACTTGCTTTTGCATCAAAATTTATTCCTCCTATGTAATTTCCTCTAGCATGATATGAGCGCGCAACAATGCACGAACCTAAGGCGGCATAACTTTTTTCATATGAAGGATTGGGCATAGAGCCGCTTGTGTCTATAATGACAAGGGCATTTGGTTCATTATATTCTATTGTTTTTCTTGGCCTTTCATTTATTCTTATTGCCTTTGTTATTCCAGGCAGGATTCTTCCTCCTGATGAGCCTGGCAGTACAAGAGAGACATCCTTGCCTAAACGCCATTTTTCTGTTCCACTTATAATTTTCTTTGTCTTTTCTGCCTCTCTTGGAATTTTCGTGACTACAAGAGGATAAGCTCTTGACAATTCTCTGTAATATCTTGCTGTATCTTCATTGTAATTTAGTTCAGATACTTCTGTTCCTATTCCTTTTGAGCTTTCTTTAGCCTTTTCTCCCCTTATTTCTTTTATCCATTTTTTAATTTCTTCGTATTTTTTTTTACCTATATCTCTTATTATCTCTCTTAAAGCTTCTTCTATTTGTTCTTTTGAGGCTCTTTTTATTATTTCTTGATATTTTTCATCTCCTTTCCCGTATGTTCCAGACCCTTCTCCATTTGTTCCTCTAGCCCCATGAGTTTTTGGCGTTTCTTCTAATAAGTCTTTAATCACTTCTCCGTATTTGTATAGACTTACTTCATGATTTGCATTTCTTGAGAAATCTATCTCCATCATTTTTTCTAATCTGGAAGCAAGGTCTTTGTCTATTTTCCTTGAGAATTGCTCTTCTGTTTTGGCTTGCTCGCAGAGGTACAGGAGATTTAGAAATCTGATTTTTCTCATGGATTCTGATGGAAATTTTTCCTCAAAATATTTTACGGAGGATTCTCTCATAGAGAGTACCTCGTCTCTTGTGTTTTCTTTTAAAACATTATGGGTATCAACTACCATATCCTCATAAAGTTGGAAGATGGGACCTGTTTTTTCTCTGAATATTTTTTCTGCAAAATGAGACAGTAATATGACAGTTGCGAGGTTTTTTGGGAATACCATATAATGCCCTATTTCATGATCAAATATTCCTGTAATTATTCTGTCTTTAGAAATGCCGAGTTCTTCATAATCAGCTATAATTTTCTTTCCAATCTTAACAATTCCTTTAAGGAAGTCAAAATGCGCACCTCCAAAAGTTTCTTCTTCAATTTCAGGATTTCTCAAGCAAGGATAATGTGCCTTTTTTCTACTTTTTTCCCATCCTTCTTCTATTAGGTTTTCTAGATTGCTCATTTTATTTTTCCTCTATAATTTATTATCCTTCCTTCACTAACAATTAATTTGCCTCTTTTGTAGATTTTGCTAGTTGAATAGGAATTTGCACATTTAGAAAGCGATTTAATTCTGCCTTCTACTGAAATTGTTCCTTGATTATACCTCCCAACCCGATCTCCAGCATTTCCTTCTATTGAAATTGTTCCTTGATTATCCCATCCAACATAATTTCCAGCATTTCCTTCTACTGAAATTGTTCCTTGATTATACCATCCGACCCAATCTCCAGCATTTCCTTCTATT
>CAYJQP010000109.1:0-2431 GCA_964372385.1 Candidatus Woesearchaeota archaeon
GATTGTCATAAATAAGAGTTGTTATCAAAATTTAAAAATCTGCATAGTTGCTAATTCCTGTTATATTCCTTTTATGAAATAAAAGTTCGAACGAAGTGAGAAAGTTCCCGAGCCAATATCTTTCAAAAATAAAAATTGATTGCAAGGGAATTGAATATAACGAGGTTAAGTCTGGGGGACTTTAGCGACCGAAAGTAAATCTCGCCTTTTCGCCGCAAGGCGAAACAATATCAAATAGTGAGGGAGCGTAGTCCCCCCGAGTAGCGCAGACCGCAGTCGAGCAACGCAGAGTTTTTGTTGGCTCGTGCAGAGATAGGCGGGGTGTTGAGTAATGGGGGGCACACTCATTTAGAATTATGACCTGTCTCGAAGTAAGATGGTTGGGCTTTTTTTACTATTAATAATTTTCTAGTACCTCGAAACAAATTAGGTACAGGACAATTTTGCATTCTATGTTTCAAAGCTTCTAATTCTTCATTTCTATAACAATGACCATCACCTCTAATTTGTCCATTAATATTCAGAACGGATAATGAACGAAGTAATAAATCATAACAAGCAGCTATTTCTGGAGAATCTCCCTCTATATTTCTTTTATATTTATTTAAGCAAGTAAAACTCTCAGGGATAAATACATAATCATAAGTTCTATCCAAGCGAGGCCATTTTTCAGTAACGTCGAAGGAATACGATCTGAATTCTGCTGGTATATCTTGTTCTTGTGGGTTTATGTTAACTAATTCGATTTGTGATGGTAAAACTCCGAATCTTTTAACTAATAATTGCTCTAAGTATGCACGTCCACAACCTAAAGTTAGAGCGAATTTCCCATTTTCTCTTAAATCTCTTATTACTTCTTCGTCAACTAATCCACGACTAACATGATGGCTTGGGGAAAAATACTTCCCTGTATCTTTAGAGCTAATAATACCCCATTCTGGAAATTCTGGAAATTCTACTAGTTCCATTTCTCTAACAACTTCTTGTAAACTTTTTTTAGCCATAGTATACATCAAAAGAGTATACTTAGTTTATAAAGCTTTCTATCATTTAGTCTTTTCAGAGTGGTTATAAAATTAAGAGCGTGCCCCCTCAAAAAATAGGTTTAGTTCATCGTCGTACACTCCGCCGTAAAAGTTGTTCGCATTCGCGAGTTCAACTTTAGAGCCAACAAAAATTAGACTTAATGTTGCAGATATAGAGAACTGCGTAGAATAGATTACATTTTGTCCGGGTTCTCTAATGGATAACTGCTAAAACTTTGTCATCTAAACAATGCAGTTATCCATATTACGATTTAGATTCAAGACACACAGTTTAAATTATATGTTGTTAAATGCGCGTTATCCAACTTAAACCAAGAAGGCATGCCGGCTGGGACGACATTGCAGGCAGACGGATTCTGCGACGAGAAATAGATGTAATCAATAACTGATTTATCTTGGATTTGTATGTTTTGTGCTGCGAGCTTTTCTAAGTTGACAAGTGATTCTATTCCGTTTGGGTTTGGCGCGTTTATTCCTTCTAATCTGTCAAGGAAGCTCGGGGCTGTTGTTGAGACGATGTAATAAGAATTTTCTGAATGTAACGATAGATTTGAGATGTCAGAGCCGGAAACAAAAGTTGAATAGGGCGACTTTTTTATTTTGTTTGTTACTAAGCCATTTGTGTTTATCAAATAGAGAGAGTCTTCAAAATTTTCAACTTCTACAAATGCGTTTATGTCAGATGTCCTGTTCCATAAGACAAGATTTGCCTGGTCTTTAATTATGATATTTGAGGATAAAGTGACTTTAACTCTCCATGGGTCTGATTGTGAGAGGGTTATTGAAGGATTGATGAATTCAACATCTGCATTTATCTTCTGGGCTTTTTGCTTTATGTCGTCTATTATTTCAGGGAGAGTTGCGTCTTCCATTAAAGCCTGCATTTCTGCGTCTGTCTGCCCGTAGATTGTACCGTTGAAGAACGCTTCATTAAATGTTGCGTTTAAATTTGTGATGTATGAGCCGGTTTCTACAATTCTTTTTTCGAAAAGAAAAATTATTCTGAAAGCAGTTGTTCTTAACTGCCTTGGTATGTTTTCTTCCAGCGAGAAAACGAAGCTGTTTAATGTTTCTATTCTTTTTTCAACAGACTGCCTTTCTCTTACTCCAGAATAAAATGTATAAGTTATTATAAATAGAGAGAGCATTACAATTACGAGTGTTGTGAAAAAAATTCCTTTTTTGTTTCCGAGAAAATTTCTTTGAAATTTTCTGGACAAAAAATTCAGGGAATTTTTTGGTTTTATCATTGCTAATTTAATAATAGTGATTTTAAATATCTTTATCAAGATGATAGAATCTGAAATCTTTATGTAAAACTCTAATAGGTGTGATTATTATTGACTATAAGATGATTGGCTGTTTTCATATTCAGAACAGAGGGA
>CAYJQP010000110.1:0-2428 GCA_964372385.1 Candidatus Woesearchaeota archaeon
CGGTTTTTTGAGCTTAGAATTTTTAGACAGTAATTTTTTTAAATAGAAGATATTTTTTATAAAAATGGGAGGGTATTCTTTTTTGAAGAGGCATTATAGAGAATCAAAAGAATGCTCCAGTTATGTGGATGATATCAGGAAAATAAAATTTTTGTCGCCTGAAGAAGAAAAAGAACTGGTGCAGAAGATAAGAGAACAAAATTGCCAAAGCGCTCGCAGAGATTTGATATGCTCTATTCTGCCTTATGCTGTTAGCGTTGCTCAAAAATACAGGAATCGTGGAATTACTTTTTCTGATCTTATTGGAGAAGCAAATGTTGCAGTAGTTAAATCTGCCGACCATTATCGTCCTGAAAATGGCAATAGATTTATTGGCTATGCGAAAGAAAGTATACATCATAGACTGCAGAACAGCTTTACAAAAAATCTTAGATTTAATTTGAGAATGTTAAGATTGGATTATAGATATGAAGGAGACAGCTCGTTGATTGATTTTTTTGGAGATAACTATGAAAAAAAGCAAATTGAAAGAGAAGAAGATATTGAATATGTGAAATATTTATTGAAAGAAGCAAATTTAAGTTTTAGAGAGCTAGAGATTATTAGATCAAGATATGGGTTTGATGGGGACTCTAAGACATTGGAAGAAGTAGGAAAGAAATTTAAAATCACTAGAGAGAGAGTGAGACAAATAGAAGAGAAAGCTCTTGGAAAATTAAGAAGAGCATCTAAAAGAATTGAGAAAGAAGTTTAGGCTGATTCTGTTTATCCTTAACTATTCATGAATTTCCTCGCTTTGCACAGAACCGTGGGTTATAGAATTAAGCTTGTCATAAAAATCAAGAAGAAGGCCGGAAGGCAGGGAAAGAATTGCCTGCAAATCTCCGTTAGAAAGCCATTCTTCACTTTGCTTGTAATCCTTAATTATTCCATATGTCTGGCCTACAAATCTTGCTGGAATTATTAATTTTATTTTTTTTGTTTCTATTTTTATAGGTATAATTTCTTTTAGCTTTGACAGCAAACTAGGCATTTGCTGTTCTGCCGGCCTGTTGTCAAAGTTAAAGTGTGTTTCTTGAATCGCTGATTTTAATCTTTCTTCTGTATATGGCCTGCCGTGCTGGTCTACTGCATTTCTCAGCAGAAGATTTAGAACCTGCTTTATCTTTTTTTCTTTTTCTGCGTCTCTAAAATCCTGCGTTTTTTGGACCTCGCCCCTTGTGATAATTATTTTCGCTATTTCATAAATGTCAGTTGTGTTAAAAGCTGACTGCAAGTCTGATTTGGAAGCATGCGTGCCTTCCTTTAAATTATAAAAAATGTTTGACGATTGCAAAGCAGAGCTTATATCACCTGCGCCTTCTTTTATTTTTAGGGCTTCGTCTAAATCAACCTGGATTTCGTAATGCTTTCCTTTTATTTTAATCCTTGCTTCTACATTTGACATGTTTAATTGAATTAAGAAAGTTTTATAAATTTAATTGTACAGTAATTTTCATAGCAAAGATTAAATAGTGTGTTTTGCTTTTATAAAATATTTTAAAATGGATATGCCAACAGAGATGCAGCATCAGGCAATGGGTTATGACAGAGCGGCAACTATGTTTTCTCCCGACGGACATTTGCTGCAGGTTGAATATGCAGAGAAAGTTGTTAGATTTGGGAGCGCCAGCATAGGATTGGTATGCAAAGATGGTGTCGTCATTGTTGCTGACAAAAGAATCAGGGATAAATTAATTGCTCATGAGTCTGCGCATAAAATATTTGAAGTTGACGAGCATATTGTTGCGACTGCCGCAGGAATTTTATCTGATGCAAGAGTTTTGATTGATCAAGCTCAAATATTGGCGCAGCAAAACAGAGTGACATATGGAACGCCAATTGAGCCGGTTTCTGTTATAAGAATGATTGCAGATAGAAAACAATTTTCAACACAATATGGAGGGGTAAGGCCTTATGGCGTCGCAATCTTATTAGGCGGTGTGGAAAAAGGCAAGGCACATCTTTATGCGACAGATGTTACCGGCAATTTCACGGCTTACAGAGCAAACTCTATCGGAGAGCACGATGAAAAAATAAAAGAATCTTTAAGAAGGGACTATAAAGAAGGCATGTCCATAGAAGAAGGAATTAAATTTGCTTTTCAGATATTCAAAGAAATTTTTGGCAAGAATTTTGACATTGACAGGTTTGAAGTTTCTTATGTTAAAATAGGCGAGGAGAAGCTTGCTCGGCTTGCTGGAGAAGAGCTGAAGAGATTTGTGAAGTGAAAAATTATTTCTGATTAAAATTTTTAAATTCCAGAGAGCTGAGAAAGTTGTGTAATTATGTCAGTTATTTATAATAACGTTGAAATATAAAATATATAAAACTTCGATATTGGAGTTGAGAATTTGTTTTATCAAGGCAGTTTAAACATAGAAGAATC
>CAYJQP010000111.1:0-2385 GCA_964372385.1 Candidatus Woesearchaeota archaeon
TTTGAAAGTTTTTTTGATTTGTAAGGTTTTTCTGTTCCTGTATTCTCTATTTGCAACGGCTCTACATCTAATCTTCTTAGAGCGTCTGCTAAATGCTCAAGAGTCTGCGGGGCGTGATGGCAGTTCCTTGATTCATCTTCCCAGCAAAATCTTTCTGCATATTTATTGTATCCTACATTAACTAAACCGCTTATTGGCTTGTATAACATTTTAGTTTTCAAGAAACTTGGTTTATAAAACTGCTGGATTTTGCGTTTTTGTTCTTTCTCTTTAGTAACATGAAGATTTAAAAAGGCAGAAATTTATCACTCTGAATGGATGAGAAGAACAACAAGAAGCAGGATAAAAAACCTCATGATTTAGGCGGGCACATTGCTTCTGATAAGAAATATGCGCTTCCAGAAGGGGCTATGCCTGAGGGCGGGAAGTCAATGAACGAAGAGGAGATTAAAAAGCTGAAAGATAAACTGGAAAGCTTTAAGAAATCTTTATTGAAGAAATTTCCATTTGTTAGGGCCTTGGGATTACTGCCTGCTAAAGCTTTTAACATGTTTGAAGACGAGGAAGTGCCGCCTGAATTGCAAAAAGAAATCAGAGAAACAAAGCCATTGCATTTGATAATGATAATTCCTGAAGATGAATATAAAAACCTGCCGAAGATAAAGCCGGAAGTTGTTAAACTGGCTAAGGAATCCGGCGAGAGATTGTGGGTGCATATTAAGACAGAGGTTGATTTGTGGAATTATGGGCTTGATTCTAAATTTGCATTTTTAGATGCTGTCTCTGCCTCAATGCCTCTGCATGATTCTGGCTTTTTGGGATCTTTAAGAGTTGCAAGTATTCATAAATCTCTTGTCTTGGGAAGGTTTGACAGATACATTGCGAGCTATGTTATTGCAGGAAGCTTAGTCAGAGGCACTGCAGATTCAAGTTCTGATGTAGATGTTTTTGTTGTTATTGACGATACTGATGTGAAGAGAATGACAAGAATTGAATTACGCGAAAGATTGATGGGCATAATTTATGATTATATCAGAGAAGCAACTGCGCTTGCTGGAGTTAAAAATATATTAAATGTTCAGGTTTATTTAC
Organism: Candidatus Woesearchaeota archaeon; assembly: GCA_964372385.1. Lineage (GTDB taxonomy): Archaea > Nanobdellota > Nanobdellia > Pacearchaeales > GW2011-AR1 > JAUSIK01. The sequence continues at coordinate 1,093 of CAYJQP010000111.1, forward strand.
TGACTGATTTCTGGCAGAGTGTCAAGGATGCACAACCGATTATGTTTACTTTTATCAGAGACGGGATTCCTTTGTATGACAGGGGAACTTTCCTTCCTTGGAAAAGACTGCTGTTAATGGGAAGGATAAAACCATCGCCAGAAGCAATAGACCAGTATATGAAAGAAGGCGAGAGAACAGATGATTTTGTAAAGAGAAGATTGATTGACACAATGGTTGATATTTATTTTGGTGTTGTAACGCCGACGCAGGCATTGATGATGCTTGCAGGACATGCTCCGCCAGTACCAAAGACAATTGTAGCAGAAGTAAAAGAAGTTTTAGTTGACAAAGAGAAAGTTATGAACGAGAAAGAATTGAAGACATTGGAGAAAGTTGTGAGATACTACAAAGATTATGAGCACGGCAAACTAAAAGAGATTTCTGGAAATGAAATTGATGAATTGCAGAGAGAAGGTGTAGCTTACAGGAAAAAAATGGCGGAAATCAGGGAGAAGCTTGAGAGAAAAATGCAGGAGCATTTGATTGAAAAATTGCATTCTGAGATGGAAAGAATACTGAAAGATATTTTTGGGAACAAAAGCCAGGATGCTTTGATTAAGGATTTAGAAACTGAATTAGTGAAAAAAGGCAAGTTGAGGCCGAGAATGCTTGAGATTGCAAAAGAGATTTTGAAAATCAGGATAAAAGCGAAGAATAAAAAATTGACGCAGACTGAAATGCAGAAAATTGGCGGAGATGCGAATGAGCTGATAACTGCTTTAGTTGAATACATGCAGAGAAAAGAGCTTGTTTCAAGCCAGAAAGGAGTTGTGCAAGTTGTTTATGAAAATTCAAAGAAAGGAGAAATTGTTTTGACTGATTCTGGAGTATTTTTCGTTTCTGAATCTGGGATTAAAAAGATTTCAAAAAAAGGATTTGAAAATAGCGATAAGAAAGAGCTGGAAGAAGCTATAAAGAAAACGCAGGACAAACTGCAGGTTAAACTGTCTTCGGAGAGCTTGTCTATTTTGAAGAAGGAGATCGGCGAGTTTGATATTATCTTGTAATGTGTTCTTCTAAGTCATATTTTTTAGATTCCCTGTAGTCTTCTGGACGGCTTTGCATTTTTTCTTTTAGTTTTGCAAAGTTGTCTTCACCAAGAAGATAATTCATAAAATTTTCTTGCGTGGTTGTTTTATCTGCTAGAGAATAAAGGTATCTCTCAAATGATCTGCCACTGACAAAATCTCGCGAAAATTTCTGCTCCAAAACCAATGTTAAACTTTTTAAAGAATTCAAATTTGATAAGAA
>CAYJQP010000112.1:0-2381 GCA_964372385.1 Candidatus Woesearchaeota archaeon
CCCCTAAACCCCAAGATATGGATATCTGCGTAACTTATAGCGTATATCGTCGCAGTTTTCCAGATAGAGAACTGCAAAATAAATAAGACATAAGCCATGCAGTTCTCTATATTTTTGTCTCTCGCTATATAAAACAGACTTAAAATCACCAGAAGATTTAATAATCATTCTCCCTTTATTTTTTAGAGGTGATTATTGAAATGGCAATTTTAAATTCTTTTTCAACTCTTGCATCAAGTTTTATTTTTCTTTTTGCTGTCTGGCTTTTAGTCCATTACACACTTTATAAAAATAAACTCGAAAGAAAATTTCTATTCTCTTTTCTTGCAGGAATTATTCTTCTCATATGGTTCTCCCTCATCGCTATTCTCGGAAGCCTTAGCTTTTTCGCGAAAAATCCACTCTTTGCTCCATGGATTGTTTTTGGTTTTCTAATTCTCTTTGAATTGTTGAGGAGAGTCTATCATTCAAAAAAAGTGCAGGCTTTTGCATCCCTGATTCCCATGCATTGGCTTATCGGAATTCAGTTTTATAGAATTGTCGGCGTCGGTTTTTTAATTCTTTATTCTCAAGGCGTTTTGCCGGGAGCGTTTGCATTTCCAGCAGGTATCGGGGATATTATTGTCGGAGTTTCAGCTCCATTTGTCGCAATCCTCTATTACCTAAAAAAGCCATATGCAAAAAATCTTGCAATTGTCTGGAATATCGTAGGCATTCTTGATTTAATTATTGCCTTAAGTGTTGGATTTTTAGGATTTCCGAGGCCAGTGCAATTTGTGCCTTTACAGCCGACGACAGAACCACTTTCCCTCTTTCCCTTAGTGATTATTCCGTTGTTTGCAGTGCCTTTGGCTTTGCTTATGCATTTTCTTGGTTTGAAGGTTTTGAAAATATCTAAGAGGGAAGAAGGATAAAGAAAGAACTATAAAATAGTAACAGAATAAAAAGATTTAAATACACTTCATTGAGTACTCATACATGGAAGAAAGCAGATTAAGAGATAAAATCTACGAAACCTTAGAAGGGCTATCCAAATATCACTATTCTGACATAAATAGCTGTGTAAATGGAAAACATTTTTCAGTAAATCCTGTATTAGAGACTCTTACCTATTTTCTTGACGCAAATTGTTTGCTTACGGGCGACCCGGGCTGGGGAAAAACAACTTCTGCAAAAATAATAACAGCAATGCTTTCAGGACTTCCTTATGACTTGCTTGATTCAACAGAAATAAGAGGAAATCCTCATCTATATGAAGAGAAACTTACGGGAAGATTTGACTTTCACAAACTTGTTGCAGAGGGAGAAAAAGTTATATGGAGATCTTCATTTAGCATGCCTTCTTTAATAATTGATGAAGCCAACTGGATTCCCTATGAGGGACAAGCTGTAATTTTACAAGGAATAGAAACAGGAAGATGGCTATACCAAGACTATCCATTTTATGAAGGGAAAAAACCAGCTTATTTTGCTGTAAACAAGCGTCCTGAAGAAGGAAATGGACTTTGGCACGCACTAGAAGACAGAATACACATAAACCTCGTATATGAGCCATTATCCACTCTCAACATGCCATTGCTGTCAGATGCAAAAGCAAATCTAGAAAATAATCTTTGCAATCCTGAATTTACCAAAAGTGTAACAGCACTGCTACAAAAAAATCGTGATGAGTTTAAAGAATCTCTTAAAAAAGCTCCTAAAACAAAAACTGCATTTTCAGGTGATGAAAAAGCATCTGTAAAAACACATATTTTATCTCTTCCCTTTGATGATGATGCAACATTATTCTTACAATCCTTTGCCGCAGAAATAAATTTCAATAATAGATATGGAAAGAAAAGATCAGAAGATCCTCTAAGCGATGACACTCACGATGCAAACTATATAGGAGTATTTTTCAGAAACACCTTCTCTCCAAGGACATGGATGGCTGTTCAAGAATATTCTTCGGCTCTTGCATGGCTTTTAGGAGACAAAAAAGTTACAAGAGAGCACATAGAATTCATTATCCCTTATACAATCCATCATAAAATTAAACCTACCACTGATTTAAAAAATGATCGAGCTAAAGAATACAGAAAAATCCCAGAATCACTCTTTATTGCGGAATTTGCTGTCAGAAGAGCAGTTCAAAACTATGCATCATCAATCCAAAAAAGCAAGAATCTCATTAGTGAAATCCAGTCAGGAAAATTAACCAAAAAAAGATTGGACGCATTAAAAGAAGAAGACTACGACCATCCCTTAATAAAAGATGTTATAAGAAAAATAAAAGAACGAAAACCATTCTACGATCATGACAATAAAATAAATAAGCCATCCCAATAAACAAATGAAACATCTCCAAAATGTCAAACCTAGAAAAATACCTAAAAAAACTA
>CAYJQP010000113.1:0-2335 GCA_964372385.1 Candidatus Woesearchaeota archaeon
CAAAATCCAAAAAACTTATATACTTTGCATCAATAATTAAAAGATGGAATTCTGCAATAGATGCGGCAGCATGATAATAGTCAAAGAAAACAAAGCTGTCTGCGCAAGCTGCGGCTTAAAATTGAAAAAAAAGCCGAAAATAGAGTCATCAGAAAAAATAAAAGGAAAAGAAACAATAGCAATCGTTAAAGAAGGTCAGGACGAAACAAGCCCAGTTGTTGAAATAACCTGCCAAAAATGCAAAAATAAAAAAGCACATTTCTGGACAATGCAAACCCGAGCATCAGATGAATCAGAAACAAAGTTCTACAAGTGTACTAAATGCAAGCACACATGGAGAGTTTACAGATAAAAAACCAATGGCCCCGACGGGATTTGAACCCGCGACACCTAGGTAACTCCGATCCAGATTTTCTGATGCTGGATTCACCAAAACCTGCAGAGGTTTTTGTTAAGAGCCTAGTACTCTGACCAGACTGAGCTACGGGACCTTATATCGTGAAATTTATAAAGTTTATAAAGATTCTCGCCTTAAAAATTTACAATGAAATTCAATTACCGCCTGAAACACCAAATAGAAAAATTTAAGCATTACATAATTATTGTAGAAGGGAAAAAAGACGTTGCCGCTATTAAATATTTCGGCTTTGAAAAAATATTTCCAATTCATCAAAATTCTGTTCCTTTAAGAGAAAGAGCCGAGCAAATAATGTCATACGCAGAAAAAAAAGACAAAGTCTGCATTCTAACGGATTTAGACAAAAAAGGAAAACAACTATATAAAAAACTAAAACCAATTTTCCAGGAATTAGGCGCTCATCTTGACTCCTCTCTTAGAGAAATTTTAATAAAATCAAAAATCTCACATGTTGAAGGCATCCACAATTTCATGCAAAAAGTAGAAGAGATTTAATCATAGCAAAGAACTCTAATTTTTTACCGTTTGCGCCTTTGCTACCTCAAGAATGCTGACAATTGCATTCTTGATGGCCTAGAAATTACGTAGTAATTTCTCAGTCAAGAGAGAGACATACTAAGTAAAAAACTTATGTCTCTCACTATACAATCATAAATTCAAGACAAAAGCCCTTTTATATTCTCAATATTCGCTGCCATATCCTGCCCCTTCTTTGTCAACTTAATCAGTTTTATTCTTCCCTTCTTCTCAAAAATAACCAATCCAAGTCTTTCCAAACTCTGCAGAATTTTAACAGCATGACTGTATGTGCAGTCCACTTCTTTCGCCAAAATGCTTCCATATCTGGCTCTAGAAATTCTTTTTAAGGCAATCAGCATCAATGCCGGCTTCCTTCTGAAAAATATGTCAAAGTTGTCTTTCATTTTCTTTGTGAATATATATAACTCAAACTATATATTACAGCTCTATTTTAGCTTTTTAAACTTTTCTCCAGATTTGTTATCTCGCAAAGTAATAAAACACCACTAATTAAACACAACATGCTTTTCTAGCAAGTGGCTTAATTTCTCTCTGTATATGCTAAACTGAAGTTCTTCTCATAATCAAAATTAAATATATCAAATCAATGTAATCAATATTCACCCGAGACAAAATAGAATATCAAGTATTTTCCTCTCTGTCATCATCCGCTCAGCTTATCATAAATTCCTAAATAGCCCTTTCCCGCTAACTCCAGTTTCCCTGCAATTAATTCAACACTGCTTTTCCCTTCTCTGAATGAATCGTCTATATAATCGCTATCAAAAATCATCCTCACGCCCTCTTCTTTTGTTGTCCTTATAATAATGTCTTCTCCTTCAATCTCTCCTCTTTCAACATTTATCTCGCCGTCTATAATTTCTGCGTTGTAAATTTCATCGTCAATATAAAATTCTATCTTTGGATTATCAGAACTAAAAACAGGATTATGCAATTTATATGCCTCAATGCTCGCAAGCAAATACAAAACAAAACTCTCGTCAAATTTTTCAACAGCTTCCTCAAAACTCAAGCCAGCAGCAGGATTCGTAATTCTTCCTCCGCCCCTTTCATTTTTTTTCAAGTTGCTACCAAAAAAATAATAAAATATAAATAATAAAAGCCCAATTAGAAGTAATAAAATAAGGATAAATAGCACTATGCTCTTTTTTCTGTTTAATTTCTTGCTCATAAAATAAACAATATATTGCTATTTTTATTCTTTGCCAAACCCTATTTTTTTAATCCGACAGAGGTTAATTCTCTAAAGTGCTCAAAATATCAATTATAATATTTTCTCATCGTAATCGGCTATTTAAAAATATCCATCACCTTTTCACTTAACTATAGTCAACGACTTTAGTTTTTCCTCAATTTGTCGTTGACTAGATAGGGAAA
>CAYJQP010000114.1:0-2317 GCA_964372385.1 Candidatus Woesearchaeota archaeon
GATAAGAAAAAGAGAGTTTTTATTTCAAAGAATAATAGAATAATGTCCCACACCCTGGATATGCGAAAAATTTATAAATATCTCGCACTTTCATTTATTCAATGGAAATAGAAAATCTTAGTAAAACGTTAACAGATCAAAAAAAAGAATTGGAAGAAAAAAACAAAAAGGAAAAAATAATAGAAAGGGAACTATTTCCTTATATTAAAAAGATGTTGTCCTCTAAATTAATTAAAATTACAACAGGAATAAGAAGATGCGGTAAATCTACATTTTCATCCCAGTTATTAGAAGGTAAAAATTATGGTTATGTAAATTTTGATGACGAAAAATTAACAGGAATTGAAGCAACAAAGCTCAATGATGTCCTCAGGGCAGTTTATGAAGTTTATGGCAGAATTAATTACTTATTTTTAGATGAAATACAGAATATAGACAAATGGGAATTATTTGCCAATAGATTAAACAGGCAGGGCTTGAATCTTATTATCACAGGAAGCAATGCAAAACTATTAAGCAAAGAACTAGCAACACATTTAACAGGAAGGCATATAGCCTTAGAATTATTTCCTTTTTCATTCAAAGAATTTCTAACATACAAAGGAATAAATCAAAAAACAGAAACAACAGAAGAAATTGGAATAATCAAAAAATACCTTAATGAGTATATTAGCAATGGAGGTTTCCCGGAAACACTTACAGAGCCTAGTGTAAATATATATTTAAAGAATTTATATTCAACAATACTCTTAAAGGACATTCTGCTACGACACAAAATCAGATATGAAAGAACATTTAAAGATTTAGCAAGTTATGTTATTTCTAATTTTGCTAGAGAAATAAGTTTTAATAAATTAAAAAACATCTTCAAATTAGGAAGTGACCACACCGCGAAAAATTACCTCGGATTTTTAGAGGAAAGCTATCTCATTTTCAATATAGAAAAATTCTCATATAAGAAAAAAGAGAGTTTAATTGAAAATAGAAAGTCTTATGTTATTGATACAGGACTCATAAAAGTTGTTAGTTTCCGTTTCTTAGAAGATGTCTCTCATTTATATGAAAACTTAGTAGCCATAGAATTATTAAGAAAAAAATCTTTTAATCCTAATTTAGAGATTTATTATTGGAAAAATATACAGCAAGAAGAGGTGGACTTTGTAATTAAAGAAGGATTGAAAGTTAGACAATTAATTCAAGTTTGTTACGATATTTCTGAAACAAATACAAAAAAAAGAGAGATTAGGGCATTACTTAAAGCCAATGAAGAACTAAAATGTAAAAACCTAATTGTAATTACAGAGAATTATGAAAATGAAGAGATTATTAAGAAGAAAAAGATAAAATATGTTCCGTTATGGAAGTGGCTGCTTAATAAAGATTAGAGGAGATGATAAAAAAGAATTTACAGATATATACAAAGTGAATCAAATAATTGAGCAAATGTCACTTTGTATATTAGAGAGAACAAAAAGTTTGCTCAATTATTTTGGTCTCTCGCTATAGTAAACCAACTTTATTCTTCGGTTTTTTGTTGGTTTACTAGACGGCGGAGCAATTAAGAACAGCCGAAAGACTTAATTGGTCTGCTGTATATCCTAAGCTCTCAAGTCTCTACACCTTTTCTCTTAGCCTCATTACTTTCCTCAATAGCTTCTATCCTGAGTTCGCCAGTTGATTCAAAAAATCTAACCTTCATTTCTATTGGAGTCACTCAAAAAAACTCAAATTGAATTGACACATAATTTTAGCTTATTTCCTGTGTAAAATCAAGAAAGTAACTCATAAAAATTCGCAATCTTCTGACAGTTAATTCAATTATCGAAAGTATGCTTTGTTTTTACCTCTATTTCATATGGAAAAACTCTATTTTTACCAGAAATTACTCAAAAAACAGCCAAATTTTCATTAAAATAACACAAAAAACTATTAAAAACTCCAACTGACAGAACTTTATAAGTAGGAAATTTCCAGTTTTCTTTATGTGGCGAACTCAGGTTCTATCATCTCCGGATTTCTCAATATTCCAACCTCTTCTAAAAGCCCGTCATATTCTTGTTTTGATATTTGAATCATTTCTTGTTCCACAAAAATCCAATATTGCTATTTATCTGAATCTTTTTGTCTGTTGGTATAGTCAACGACTTTGAAAATTGAGCAGAATTTGTCTTTGACTACATCAAGAATGCAATTGTTAGCATTCTTGACGGCACAGAAAACTAAAAGTTTTCTGTGTTAGCGGAAGACTAAAAAGCTGCTCAAATATTTTCCTAAATTCCCGCCCGTTTAGGCATTAGGATATTCAACTTCTCTAAAA
>CAYJQP010000115.1:0-2299 GCA_964372385.1 Candidatus Woesearchaeota archaeon
ATATGCTAAACAATTGCTGCGATTTGAGATATTTTTTGTAAATTTTTTATAGTGAGAGACCAAAATAATTAACCAAGCTTTTTGTTCTCTCGATATAGCAAAAGACAAAATGGTGAATTACTTCAGTCTTTTGCTATAAGTCTGAAAATTAATAGTAAGGTCTTTGTCCTTGCATTGAATTTTGTTGGATATAAGAGTATTGTGTTTTAGGAAGCGTGTCTTGTTTTCTCGGCTGTTTTTTGATTATTACGTAGATAATAATTGAAGCTATTACGACGATAAATATGATTAGAGTTATTATTACAATTATCCAAGGTGTATCTGATTCATATTCGCATGTTCTTTCTTCTGATGGCTTTCCTGTATTTGTCCCGCAGTTGTTCAAGTCAGTGCAGACTTGTGTTTGTTCTCCGTTCTTTGGACATTTTTCAGGGCGCCATCCTCCCGCGTCTCCTGTGCATTGCCAGTTTGGAGCGCAGGCAGGAGTTGAGCTGCAAGCTTGCGTTTCCGGAGGTCTTCCTGTTGTTGAATTGCAATTGTTTACATCAGTGCATATTCTTGTCTGCTGATTGTTTGCGCATGCGCTCCATTGCACGCAATTCCAACTTGGAGTGCATGTTGTTTGTTGTTGTGTAGTGGATGTAGATGGTGAGGTTTGCACATTGATTTCTCTTACTCCAGAGTTTGTCAAACCAGCGACGATAAAAGTATTTCCCGATATACTGCAGGTAAATTGAGTCGCATTGCCAGGGCAACTCAATAGAGTTTCCGACGAGGAAGTGCATCTTGATGAGATTGTGCCTATGTCAGTTATTGCACTGTTTCTTATGCATACCTGCGAACTTGAAGAATTTATTCTGTCCAGTGTAATTGCTTTTCTTACTGAAATTCCTTCTATTATTAGATAGCCGAAGTTAGAACTTGAGGATTGTTTTTTTATTACTATGTTTTTTAAATTTAGTGGACCGTTATTGAAGTTATAGTTGAATTCTACTCTGACTGTATTGTTTTCTCTTAACTCTATTGTTTTTTCTCCGGTGTAATTTAGTGTGACATTAACCAGATTTGAGTCAATGTAAATTTGCACATCAAGGTTTTCTTCTTGTATATTTGAGTTATTGCCGATTATTCCGTTTCTGTTAAAGTCGCAATTTATTGTTTGGTTTGCCGGCTGTTGTGGGTTTGAAGTTGTACATTGGTTTGTGTCGTTGTACCAAGTGATGAGAGTGTCGTCTTGCCTGCATGAGCTGTTAATCGCTGTCCAGATTGATGTGCAAGTTGGGATGATAGGGATTTGCGTTTTTGTGAAAGTGAAATATTCTATTGAGTAATTTACATTTACAACTCCTGTTAATGAATTTGTTTCAGAACTGCTTGCTGTTGTGTCATTGAACAAATATGTTGTGTGCTGTGCGGCTTGTAAGGTTTGCCATTCTGATGTTTGAGGCGTTGTTATGTTAAAGATGAATGTGAAGTTTAAGTTTGCGTCTTCTGCGGAGAGAGTAGTTGTGTTTCTTGTTGTTAAATAGTTTATGACGTTGTTATCGTATAAGTAGTTTATTACTGTCAAGATATTGTCAATATGAGAATTGCCTAAGTTGAGAAGGTAACCTTGTGTTGCGTTGCCGTGGATTGCCCAGAGCAAATATGTTGATTGATTGTTGACAGTTGTGTTTGAGCCGTAGAGAATATAGAAGTTTCCTGTGTCGTCTTCGTCAAAGAACTCAATGTATTCATCATTAGGAGTATTTGGGTCGTCAAAGTATAACAAGTTATAAAACATGTTGTCAATAGAAAGTGTTCCAATTCCTTCCGCTGTTATAGTGGCTTGGAAAGACTCGGAGGTTTGAGTATCTTCAAGTTCAACAACATCATTTATAAAATCATCTGCGTTTACGATATTTGTGACTGTTAAAGTTCTGCCTCTGTTGCTTGGATAGCCTAATGTGATTTGTTCTTGTAAAAATGCTCTTTGCATTCTTGAGTTTTGTGTAATGTTGTATGCTGCATAAACGCATGAGCTAGATGATGTTAGCACTGTTATTCCGTCGGATGATGGTTTGTTATAGAAGATGTAATCCCAGAGAAGCGTTATTTCATTTTGGTCAGAACAATTTTGTGGAAGCGGAGGAATGAATGCTGTGATTGTTGGACCGAGCAGTGGCTCCTGCAGACTTAGTAAATATGCGAATGAGAGCAGAGTTAATAAAATGAGTATTCCTAATATTATATAGATAATTGCCTCTTTTTTCATTGTATTGATTAGATTTGAAATGTTATAAATCTTATTGTGGCTTTG
>CAYJQP010000116.1:0-2286 GCA_964372385.1 Candidatus Woesearchaeota archaeon
AGCATATTACACTATTTAATTATTTGTAACATATCCTATGCAGTTATCTATATTATTGTAAGAAGGCTAAAGAAGGCAGGTTTATATAAGAAATCTTATTTATATAGGGTTTTTGATGGAAAGAGATTAGATGAGTTTTTAAGACAGGGCACATATAGACTAAATTCTAATAGTATATTTGCTTTCGATATTAATGAATTTGCATATAGAGGTAATAACGGTTCTTTAATAGAATTTCTTGATAACTATTATGTTCCTGCAATTGCTATTTATGATGAAACAAAACTAGAAGAATTAAATGTATCAAAATATAAATTTAAAGATCCTGATAAAAAGTTTGATGCTGTAGTTGGTATTGTGGAAAGGATAATTTTTCCTTCGTTACAGTAATTATTGTTGCTGGGAATTGTTTTTTCTAACTTGAGGGAAGGGGATGTGAAATGGGAGATTAAGCTCTTCTTCTAATGCGAGGGCTTTTGTTGAGTATTTTTTTATTATGAAGTTTATTAATGGAAGTCTGAGATCTTCTGGGATTTGCTTTTTTTTCCATGATTTTGTGAGAGTTTTTGATTCTTCTTTATTTGCCGAGAAAAGAATGTCGCCATCAAATATGATTTCTGCGAGCTTTTCCTTGTTTTCTTCTTCGTTGTATGTTACTGAAAAAAGAAGAGAGATTCTTATAACATCTGAATCTTTTATGATATCCAATTTTTCTTTTATGACGTCTGTAAATTCTATATTTGTATTTATTGAACTTCTTTTTAAATTGGGGGTTCTGTGCGCTTGTATCTTTTTTAAATTAGAGCCGATGATTTGCATATCTAGTTCTATAAAGAGTTATTTTTAAAGTTTGTTGTTTGTCCTGTCTATTGAAAAATATAGTTTTTGATGTATTTTGGCTTGAAAATATAGGTTTTGATAATTCTGAGAGGTGATTAGGGCATTTTGACTTCTTGTTTGATTTATTTTAGCTTCTTGTTGGATGTATTTTAGCTTCTTGTTGAATAGTGATGTCATTGTTTAGTTAATATAAATAGAAAGGTTTATAAAGGATATGTGTGTTGTTACTTTATGATAGTTAAAGAGAAGAAGGGGGCATTGAAAAATGTGCTATTGGTATTAGTGCATGTTTTCATAGCTGTAAATGTGTTTTTATTTAATGTTGTTCTGCATGAGTATGGGCATTTTATTGCTGCTGACTATTATGGTTTGGAGCCGAAGATGGAATTTAACTTGAATAGTTTTGGTGATTTGGGCTTTAGTTTGCTTAGTTTTGAGAATCGGGTTGTTGCTTCTACTAGTTTTATTGATAATGGAAATGCAGGGCATTTGATGCTTGTTGTTTTAATGGGGCCCTTTGCTAATTTGCTGTTGGGGGTTGGCTTTTTGATTTGTGTTTTGTTTTTAAGAAATTATTTGTTAAGGGAGTTGTGTATTATTGGGGGAATAGTGAGTTTAGCTAGTTTTTTAATGAATGTTATTCCTTTTTCAGGAAGTGACGGGGCTTTTGCTTTGGGTTTGATTTGATTTTGATATAGATTTTAGTGTTATTTCTTTTTATATGAACAATTATTTAAATGGGCTAATAGATTTTGTTATGATAGTGGTATAGAATTATTAGATAATTAGATTAAGTTTAGATTTATATTAAAAACTTAGAATTAAGCTATGTCTTCTTCTGATATGACTACGAAGTCGCCAATTGCTATGATTGTGTTGTAGGGTATTAGAACTTCTTTTGCAGATGAAAGCTCTAGATTTAGATTTCTTGTGTATGGGGTTGCGTCTTTTAGGATAAGCTGAATTAATTCGCCTGTGCGTGTTTCAAATGTTATGTCTTTGACGATACCGAGGCGCTTGCCTTCTTTTGTTACTACGAGCTTTCCTAGGACATTCTTTAATGGGTTTTTATCTATGGGCATTTTGCTTTTTTATATGTTATAAAAATTAAAGGTATATATAAAGTTTTCCGTGGTTGTTTGATATTGTTTTGTGAAACGAGTTGTGATAAGTGCAGGAAAATAGGATTTGGTGAAGTGTATATCCCCTTGATTTCGTTTAGAAGTTTTTATTTGGTTTAGAAAAAAAATTATTAGATTTTGTTATTAGTGATTAAATTGTGTTAGTATTCGACTCGTATTATATTATAATTTAGTAATAAAAACATATTGAGTGAATATGAATTAAATAATAGAAACAATAAGTGAATAAAAGAGAATTTTAGAAGAATTAAAGAGAATTTTAGAAGAATTAAAATAATATTTTTAATTTTTTGTTTATAAATAT
>CAYJQP010000117.1:0-2264 GCA_964372385.1 Candidatus Woesearchaeota archaeon
AGTTATCCATAAATAATTGAGCGTTTCTTTTATATTCTCCTAATATAACAAGTGACAATTTGCTCAATTACTTAATTCACTTGTTATATAATCAAAACGTTCAATCCTTCTTCAAATCAATAACCTTAAACCCAAACTTTTCATATACTTTGTCAGAACTTATTATTTCATCTTCCTTGACAAAAACCATAAGCAAAGCATCAAAAATACCGGCTCCTTTTTCAATATATTCAGCAGCTTCAAAAAATAAATTCCACCGAATGAAGGTTATGTCTGCAATGCGAGATATTTGAAACAAAGTTTCTTTCAACGGAATACTTTCTCGGATGCAAATAATCATTAATTCAACAACCGTGAAAGGAGTTACATAAATATCGCCTTTATTTTTTTCATATATCTTTTTCGCTCTTTCTTTTAACCAATCAGAATCTTTCAATAAAGCCAGGAAAAAATCAGAGTCTGCGTATTTTTTTAAGTGCATTTTTTTCTATTTCTGCTCTTGCTTCCTCCTTTAATTTTTTAATAGATTTTCCTTTTAATTTTTCTCTCCCAAGTTTTCCTAAAGCTTCAATTGGGTCGTCTTCAATAGGCTCAATAAAAATACCTTTCTCAAGCGTCTTCAATATTAGGGTTTTAAATTGAAGGGCTTTTCTTATTTCTTCAGGAATATACAACCTTCCTTGTTCGTCAAGAGATACTATTTTTCCCATAAATAATATATTTTACCATTATTTATAAATTTTTCCATTTTGTCTTTTTTCTTCCAAAATTCATTAATTCAAAATGAAATTTATTTTATTTTTTATTGTCCAAAAAAATCCTAAATATCAATTAATTACAATATTTTATCATCATAAATATGAGCCATTAAAAAATATCAATCGCCTTTTCACTTAACATTGCTCTAAAAACCAAAACCTCTTCCTCACTCAATCCTCGCTTTCCTTTTCCTTCTTTTCAAAAGAAAATCATTATTTTCTAAAAATTCACGCAGCTGCTTCCTAAAATCACCGTCTCCTTTAACTGGCAATTTTGGAGTAACGCCACCTTGCCTGCGGAAATTCTTAGCAGAAGAAAAATCAGTATAGTAATCAGGTATTGCAATCAAATAGCCAAACTCACTAAAAACACGGCTCATAAAAGATTTTTTAGCATTAACACTCTTACCTTCGGGAAAACCATCAAGACAAGACTCAACTATCAAAACATCACCATTAACTGAAACAATATTATTATAAATAAGAGGATAAGATAATCTTCCTACTTCCCTGCCATGCTCTAAGATAGGCATTGGCGGAACATAAACCCTGTTCAAAAAATCACGCTCTAATTTAACGCCCTTAAAATAAATGTCTCTTGTTTTAATACTCAATCCACTCTCTTCTCCCGCTCTCTCCAAAAAGTTCAGCATCCCAATGTCTTTAAACGCCCTAGCATATTCACGCAAAGTGTATTCTCTATTCAACTCAAAATCAGGATGCTTTCTAAACCTCTTGGCACAATAATCCCAGTCATAACTTTCCTGCACTCCGATAAAATCACTCAATTGCTTAATTCCTTCTGTAACTATCATAAAATCTAACAATATTAATGCTTTAAAAACCCATCGCTGAAGCAGGTAATATGAATTATTTTGATGAATATTATAAAAGAAATAATACCTAATAGAATAGATATTGCTATATTCTGCGCAGTTATATTACATAATCATTATTGATATAATTATTCTATCTTGCCCAGCTAGCACCTAATCAAATTCATCAATTCAAAAAAACCGTCCCATTAATTTTTCTAATAGCATTGCTTCCTATTATCGGCTGTCCTGTCACATTCAAAACAGGCAGTGCAAGAGCGTGTCTCCCGTCAGTTGTCCTTGCATAAACAAATTCATTCACTATGCTGACATCGTAGTTAATACCGTCCAATGTATTAGGAAGCTCAAAATTTCTGTAATAGCCGTCAATTGATTCAAAAGCAAAAGCAATTTCATCCTTGACAATAGAAGCAATTTCCTTTAAAGCAAGGTTCTTTCTTTCATTTAATTTGTCTGCTGTATCTTCCTGAATAATAAAAAGAAAAACTACAAAAAAGAAAAGAACCCCGCCAACCAATATCAAAAATTCAACAGCTCCCTGTCCTGATTTATCTTTGCTAAATAATAACTTATCACCCCTCAATAATTTCCTCGCCATCATTCTTTCAAAACAATTTCAAATATAAACCTTCTGCATCATTATAAGTTCTAGGTTATTAAAGTGCTAATT
>CAYJQP010000118.1:0-2207 GCA_964372385.1 Candidatus Woesearchaeota archaeon
CTTTCAAAAGTTTTATTAAGCTAGAATCTTTAGGGATTATATGACAAAAATAGAAATAGAAATCCCGGAGGATTTAGAACGTAAAGCAAAAATGCTTAATGTAGAGTTATCCATATTATTAGTAAAAATGTTGAAAGAAAAACTGGAAAAATTTGAGAAGATACAGAGAATAAAAAAGATTGCATCAAAATCGCAGGCGACAGATGAAGATGTTCAAGAATTAACACGAGAGATTGAAGACGCAATGAACAAGCATTATTCAAAATACTAAAATGTTTATAATTATTGACTCAAATACTGTAATTTCAGCAGTTCTTAATAAAGGAAATTTACTGAATATATTTATCAAAAACTTTTCAGAGAGAAAATTTAAGTTCATTGCACCTAATTTTCTTATATTGGAAGTAGGCAAACATACAGAAAAAATAGCGAAAATGACAAAGTTTTCAAATGAGGAAGTTTTTGAGATTCTTGAGTTTGTTTTTGGGCAGATAACTTTTATTCCGGATGAATATTTTAAAAACTACCTTGAAGAAGCAGGAGAAATATTAAAATCACATAAGAAAGACTCTCATTATCTTGCTTTGGCTTTAGCATTTAATTGCAATATACTTTCAGGAGACAAAACTCTAAGGGCATTAATACCAGACAAAGTTATTACACCAAGAGAACTTCTAGAAAGATTTTAGACTATAGTCAAAGACTTTGAAAATTGAGCAGAATTTGTCTTTGACTACCTCAAGAATGCTAACAATTGCATTCTTGACGGCACAGAAAACTAAAAGTTTTCTGTGTTAGCGAAAGACTAAAAAGCTGCTCAAATATTTTTGTCTTTGACTATACTAAAGAAAAATCCAGCTTTATAATCTTCATGCAACAAAAGTCGAATCACTCAACAACATTTAAAAAGCCTCTCTTTCTTTTTAAAAAATGCCAAGAAAGAAAAAGGAAAATAAAGAATCAGAAACAGCAGAAGTCAAGGAAAAAAAGACAAAGCTGGAAGCATTAAAAGAAAAAGCAAAAGAGCTGGAGAAAAAAGTAGAAGAAGCAAAAGAAATAGAAATCAAAAAGCCAGAGCACGAGCATGTAGATACTCTTGTTCCTATTGAAGATTATTTAAAATCATCAATTCATCTCGGCACGCGCGTGATTACCCCAGACATGAGGCAGTTTGTTTACAAAAGGAGGGCAGACGGCTTGGCAGTTTTCAACACAGCTCTCTTGGACAAAAAAATAAAGGAAGCAGCAGATTTTCTTGCAAAATACTCTCCAGAAGATGTAATTGTAGTCGGCAAAAGAGAAGCTGGCTGGAAAGCGCTGGAGTTATTTTCAACAGTTACAGGAATAAGAATTTTTACTAAGAAATATCCAGCAGGCATCTTAACTAATTCAAATCTCGAGGATTTCTTTGAAATTGATCTTGTTTTCATCTGCGACCCCTGGCTTGACAAGAATGCTTTTAACGACGCATTAAGAATAAAGATTCCAGTTTTTGCAATATGTGACACAAATAATTATACTAACAAAATAACGCAGATTCTTCCTGGCAATAACAAATCTTCAAAATCTCTTGGCATGATATTCTACCTCTTGGCAAAACTCTACACTGAAAAAAGAAAAATAAAAGTTAAAATACCAGAGATAAGCGAATGGATTGAAAACTGGGAAACTCTAGAGCCGCCCAAATGATTATTTTAAATAATACAAATGAAAAAAGTTATTGATATTATCCAACTTAAATTCACGATAAATAATATTCTAATATTTAATTTATTCTTGACATTTTTAGCAGCATTAATTCTGATAAAAAGCTTGCCAGAATAAAACATATTTTCATCGTCAAAACAAAAAACCTTACCGAAATCTTTATAAGCACCATTCATTTCAAAACAAGTACGAAAATGTTAACTGTAATGAGTGCCTTAATGTTTACCGTCGATAACGTAATATCGGCAATGTTTGCATATTAAGGTATGATGTATGCAAGCATCATAGTTTAGTTATTCTACGTTCTATTCAATAGGAGGCGAGTGCGAAAGTAGCTTTCAGTAGAAAGCAACTGTTATACAAATCCAGTTGATCCTGCTGGAGGCTGCGGCTATCTGGTTTGCACTAAGGCATGCAAGTTTCTTTGTTTCTTTGGAAATAATGGGGCGAACTGCTCAGTAACACGTAGCTAACCTGCCCTCAAGCCGGCGATAACCTCG
>CAYJQP010000119.1:0-2138 GCA_964372385.1 Candidatus Woesearchaeota archaeon
GCGGTGGTGGCGGAGGGAGCATAATAGGGACGACTGAAGTTTTTAGTGTAGTGCCGAGCGAGTTTGATTTGAACATGATTTTAGGAGCAAAAGAGGAGAGAGAAATTAGAATTAAGAAGATAGGGAGCGGCGAAATAGAGATTGATATTGAAGTTGAGGGCGTAGAAAATTTTATTGAATTAAGTGATTCAAAATTAGTTTTGGGGCAAGGCGAAGAAGTTGTTTTTAAATTGGTGATAGAAGCATTGGAAAGGGGAATTCATACAGGCAAAATTATATTTAAATCAGGGAATTACGAAAAAGAAGTTTTTGTTTTGCTGAATGTAGAGAGCGAGAAGAAATTATTTGATGTTTCTTTGACTTTGCTGAATGACAGAAAAATTTTAAGAGGAGAAACGCTGGAGGCGTATATTGCTTTGACGCCGATAGGAGAAATATCCAGGGTTAATGTTAGTATAAGCTATATCATAAAAGATTTTAATGGCGAGGAAATATACGAGGAATCCGAGGACATGTTTGTTTCCAAGGTGACAAATTTAGAGAGGCGGTTTGATACATCAGAATTAGAAGCAGGAGAGTATGTTCTTGGAGTTGAGATTGTTTATCCCGAGGGCTTTTCAAGTGCAGGGCAAAAATTTACGATAATAGAGAAATTAAGATTTAATTTTAAGCTGGCTTTTGCAATAGCTTTTGTTTTAATTGTTTTATTTTTGATAGCTGTTTTGACGATGATAAAAATTATGAAAAGAAAGAATTGATTTTGATTAAACATGTTAAATCCTAAATATTTATCTGACATTATCAAGATTTTTGAAAATGCAGCTTCTAACCTGAGTTCGCCAGTTGATTCAAAAAATCTAACCTTCATTTCTATTGGAGTCACTCAAAAAAACTCAAATTGAATTGACACATAATTTTAGCTTATTTCCTGTGTAAAATCAAGAAAGTAACTCATAAAAATTCGCAATCTTCTGACAGTTAATTCAATTATCGAAAGTATGCTTTGTTTTTACCTCTATTTCATATGGAAAAACTCTATTTTTACCAGAAATTACTCAAAAAACAGCCAAATTTTCATTAAAATAACACAAAAAACTATTAAAAACTCCAACTGACAGAACTTTATAAGTAGGAAATTTCCAGTTTTCTTTATGTGGCGAACTCAGCTTCTAACATATTTGATAATCATTAAGGAGAGATTTAGTCAAATAAATTGCATGGCAGAGTTATAAAGAACTGTGCAAGTTAGATTACATTTTGCACACGGTTTTCTAACTGATAAAAGGTAAAACTAAGTTATATAACATAGCAGTTATCAATAATAAAATCAATAAATTATGCATTGAAAAGAGAAGAGAATGTGGTGCTTAATTTTTGAATAACCTTCCGGCTTTTTCAAACTGGATTTCGTCGCTTATTAGTTTTTTTAATGTGTTTGAAAGGTTTTCTATAGGGACGCGAATCTGCTTTTCAGTGTCCCTGTGCCTGATTGTTGCATCATTGTTTTTTAGAGAGTCGTAATCAATTGTTATTGCAAACGGTGTGCCTTGCGTTGAAGAGCGCAGATATCTTCTGCCAATTGAGCCGGAATCGTCGTATTCTACTACAAAGTCTTGCTCTAAAATTTCTTGAATATCTTTTGCTAATTTTGTTAGTTCTGGTTTTTTCATCAGCGGGAAGACAGAGATATCTATTGGAGCCATGTGGTATGGAAGCTCAAAAGATGTTTTTCCTTCTTTTTCTGTTTTTTTACTGTAGAAGAGGTCTATTAGCGCATAGAGCGGGCGGTCAATTCCGAAGGCGATTTCTAAAATATGCGGAGTGAATTTTTCTGATGAGTTTTCTTTTTGAGCTTCAAGCTTTGTATTTGAAAATTTTGAGTGCTGTTTCAAATCGTAGTCAGAGCGGTCGTGGATTCCGCACATTTCTGTCCAGCCATAGTTGTTTAATTTAATCTCTATGTCCCATGCGTCTTCTGCATAAAATGCCATTTCATTTGGATGATGCTGTCTTATTCTTATTCTTTCTTTTGGAATTCCGAAATTAACGAATTGCAGATATGCTATGAAAAGACACCATGCATATGCCTGTGTTTTTATTATGCTGTTTTTTATTGCCTGCTCTAGAGTTATTTCTTT
>CAYJQP010000120.1:0-2121 GCA_964372385.1 Candidatus Woesearchaeota archaeon
ATGAGTGATTCAATAAAATTAATCAGATGTGACCCTTCGGTTGTATTGAATTAGATAATACTCTTTAATGAAGGGGATATTATAATGCAGAATTCACAAGGTATTTATACCAAGTTATATTAGTCTTTAAAAGCAAAAAGAGAAATATGGAAAATAAAATATCTATTCTTGCAGTAGTGTTTGTTCTTGCGGTTCTAGCAACTTTATTTTATGTTTCTTTAACATTGGCTCAATCTCAGAGTGCTCCAGAAATAACTTATCACAACACCTTAGAAAACAGAACGGCTGTTTCTGATTCTTATTTAATTATGACAACTGACTACAGAAACGGAACAATTTTGAAAACATACCAAGCGCATCTTTATTCAAATCCTGTAAATATGCTTGACAATGGAGTGTATAGACCATTTACAGATGTGGCAAGTTTGCAATGGAACGATCTTTCAGAGTCATTTGTTTTATCATGGCAAGGAAGAGAGATAAGAATAAAACCTTTGATTGTTGATAATCAGAATAATGAATACACAATTAGCGGGATAAAAACCCTTTACCCTTCTGTTAATTTTAATTATAATATTGAAAGAACAAAAAAGTATAGATATGGAATTACGCTTAGCAATTTATCGCAAGAATTTCAACGAAACATAAATAGCGTTAAATTTTCTTTAGTGGGATTTACAGGATTGAGTGCAAATGATTTAAGAAATGACGGAGAGTCTATAATTTTAGAAAATACAATTGAGGTTTATTTTGACAGAGGTTTAACAAGCGATTTTGGTTTTAGCGTTGCAAATGCTAATTTGAATGTTGGAAATGTTGCGAATGGGAGTGAGATAAATGTTGATATGATAATTGGTTTACATGAAAGAGAAAATGAAAATATTTAAAATGGGTGGGGTGAGATGAATTAGTATGAAATGCTGTGTTGTATGACTCCTAAAAAACAACACAGCTCTGGCTAGTTTCTATTCTTTATGTAATCTCTTGAAGCTGATTATAAGCCCAGAATTTAACTTTGACTTCGTGATACATGTTTCTCTTCTTTGTTGCAGAGACATATTCTCCCATTGTCCTTTTGCAACCTGAAAATATTCCTTCTGTCATTGGCCAACGCATCCCATATTGCTTTTCTCTTGACCATTCCTTATATGGCATGCTTCTGTATATTCTTACTTCTTGTTTTCTTTTAGGAGATTTTGTTCTGGTTGAACAGTTGTCCCTTAGCTTAATTGCTGTTGGAATATCATACTTATCGCATAAATCAAACATATCCTCATTTTCATGCAGCCCATCAGCGAATAAAATTCCAATGTTCTTATGATTCTCTCTTACCATTCCTCTTGCTGATGCTCTCTCGTCTAGGTTTTCATTACCAACACGAATATCAATAACATATTTTTTGCCTTTCTTATTTTTACATCCCATAATTACAACTTTAATCCATCCCTTTTTCACTTTCCATTGTTCTCTCATCCATCCGCCTCGTTTTGTTGATTTTTCTCCAGAACCATCTGTTCCAACTATTAGATAATCTTTCATATCTTCTTCAAGTACTTTAAAATCAACTTCAAGCCCATTATACCGACGACAAATTTGAGAATAATCTATAACTGGAAATTGATATTTATAATTCTCTGATAAACAATGCATAAATCCTTCTAATGCTCTAAAATCAAACTTGCAGTGCAAAATTGCAAGAAACTTTATCATTGATTCAGGATAAAGATAAGGCTGTCCAATTTTCCCCGCATTCATTTGTTTTATTTCTTCGTTCCAAGTAAGTAAAAATTGGGGATTGAAGTAAAAGTATCCTCGCATAACTAGCTCTTCATTATATTCTTTCCAACTACGATTATCTTCACACCTCTTTTTCTTTGACATATTACTGTATATACATACTGTATCAGCATACAGTAATATTTAAATATTTCGTTTTCTATCGCTACTTATGAAATATCTGTTAATTTATGGATTCCAATCAATAAGTCCTAAAAAGAGATTAGAGTTTAATCGCAAACTTTACGGGTTCTCTGATTATTCAAATTTTGGCGCTTATTCTTATTTTCGGAAAGGGGTATTAAACCCAAAAGAATGTGAACGGCTTGCAAAAGGGGTAGTTTT
>CAYJQP010000121.1:0-2040 GCA_964372385.1 Candidatus Woesearchaeota archaeon
AAAAATTATTGGTATAACGGAGAACATAAATAATTGAGCAAGCTTTTTGTTCTCTCGAATATACAAAGTGACATTTTGTTCAATTATTTGATTCACTTTGTATAGTTATAGAGAATTGCGTTAATTTGAATAATCTTTGTACGCAATTCTCTAACGAATAATTGCAAAAAATTATATTCTAATCAATGCAATTATTCGTAATTGGCATTTGGAACTTTATAATTATTATAGATTTAATGAGTGTTTATTTATCATCTGTTAGGTTAATAATTCCTTGAATGGCCACGGAGGGAATCGAAATACAACTTCTTTTAGCATAAAGAACTTTTATGGTTCTTTATGCCCAAAAGAGTAAAACTCTTTGAGGAAAAAGAAGTTCTATGGGTCAAGAAAACTATTTTAGGATTCTTTACACGAATCTCGTTCCCCGTAGGTACAACACTGCCGTGTTCAGGAATCTCACTTTGTTTGATTCCTTGAATGGCCACGGAGGGAATCGAACCCCCTTATGGCGAGCTTCAGTCGCTTGCATTCCCATTATGCTACGTGACCTTACAAGAACAAGAAAATTAACGGGTTTAAATGTTTTTGGATTAAAATTTTTTTAAATGAAAAATGTGAGTCGGACATAGGCCGAGTTCTGTCAAACTTCGTTTTCACGAAGAGTTTGCGCTGGCATCTGTCTTAGCCCACGGTTAAAGTGGTTGCATCAGCGAAGGCGCCCGTGTCAAGATTTGCATCTTGAACACGCCAAACTATTTCTAGTTTGACGTTTCATCAGTTCTCTTCCCTCAACGCTTCCTGCAAAGTTCATTGCTCAGGAAGAGCTGTGTCGTTTCTGTTGCGGAGCTCACTCTCACGAGTGTTTGTGTTTCCACAAATCGCCTTTCTTCTACAAATTTTGTAGAGGATGCCCGGACCTTCCTCAGAATCAGCAATTATTATATTGCTTCTCAGTTTAATGAGAGATTCCGAAGCCAGCTGTCCGACTCACTTAATAGTGAAATAGCAGGGTTTTTAAATATTTTTATAAACCCTGTTTAATAGTTAATTAAATGAAAAGAGAGGATATAGCTGTAAAATTCCACAAATACGAGTGGCTCGCTTTGCTTTTAATTTTCTTATTTGTTGGGCTTTTGTTTTTTATATTAATGAATGTAAAGAAACCTGACATTGCAGATTTTGGAATTTCTGAGATTTTATTTTCAATTGCGTTTGCTGTTTTTATGACGGGGTTTTTATTGTGGGCGAAAGCAGTCAGTTTAAGTAATCCTTATCTTGGCTTTGTAATTGGATTAGTTGGAACAGGCGTATTGGCATATGCTTTTTCTTTAAAATATAGAGGGTTTTATTCAACAATTTTTATTATTGTTACAGGATTGATTGTCTTGGTTTATTTGGGAATAAATTTCTTTAAGTATAGAAAAGATGAAAGATATATTGAAGGGGAGTTTGATGATAGGTGAGGTTTAGATATAAAGAGAAATTATTTTAATACTTCTGTGTCCACATATCCCTTACACATTTATAACTCTTGTCTCTTCTAGTGAGTTCTTGATAAAGTTTGTCCATTCTATCTTTCACTTCTTCACTATATTCAAAATTCTTAGGGTCACTTATATCCAAACCTCCTGGTATTTCTCTAATAGAAGTGAGTATTATTTCTTTAACTATTTCCCCTAAGTCCATCAGCCTTGGGCTTCTCTCATTTGACATTTTATTTTATAGAAAAAACACTTTATAATTTTTGTTGTATTAGAAGACAAATCGGCAAGAAGGAAGGCACAAATTTATTTTGAAATTTATTTAGGCTGTTAGTAGCTGCATGCTAAACTCCTCGGGTTCTTGGAGCGTACACATCAGCTCTATCAACGTCATCTTCTATGACGGCCTTAGTTGTCTCGTCTTGCGGATGGCTTCGTCCTTAGATGCTTTCAGGACTTATCCAACAGTGCGTAGCTGCGCAGCCTGCTCATAACAACTGCTATACCAGAGGCACCCGAGTACCGTTCCTCTCGTACTAGATACTCGTTCCACTCA
>CAYJQP010000122.1:0-2033 GCA_964372385.1 Candidatus Woesearchaeota archaeon
GACGACGAAGAGGAAGAAGACGAGTTTGATGACGACGACGAGGACTCTGACGACGACGAAGAAGAGGAAGAGGAAGAAGAGAAAGAAAAAGAAGAGTACTAAGAAAACTTGATGAAAAAGAAATCGGTTCATTATTGATTTTATTTTTGGCCGCTTGGCCATTTTATCTTTTATAAAGGATTTTATTATTCTCTCTTCTAGACTAAGAAATAAAGAATATGAAGATAAGACATATAATTATATGAAAAAAGAGTTAATAATTATACTGAAAGAGTAATGCAAGAATATTACTCTAATAGGGATGGTTTTCTAATTACAATAGAATATAACAGAATAACTAAGTTATCACTTTTAATTCAAAAATCTAAATTGCGCAACCCAACACATATAATCTTAAAAATGTCTTGCGTAAGTGAAGATTATGACAAATGGTGAGAAGCAGTCGGTTTATGTCCTACCTGAAAATGTTTCTAGGATGCTGGGGCGAGATGCGCAGAGAAATAATATCATGGCGGCTAAAGTTGTAGCAGACATTATCAAGACGACACTAGGGCCAAAGGGCATGGATAAAATGCTGGTTGATTCTACTGGAAATGTTATTGTTACAAACGACGGAGTTACAATTCTTGAAGAGATGGAAATAGATCATCCTGCTGCAAAGATGATGGTTGATATTGCTAAAACGCAGGAGAGCGAAGTTGGCGACGGGACGACGACTGCGGCTTTGTTAGCTGGGAAGCTTTTGGAGAATGCAGAGAAATTGCTTGACAAAAATGTGCATCCTACTGTTATTGTCAAAGGATACAGATTTGCAGCAGAAAAGGCAATGAGCATATTGAATGAAATATCAACTGCATTAAGCGGAAGAGATGTATTGGAATATATTGCACAAACTGCAATGACTGGAAAAGGAGCTGAAGGAAATAAAGAGCATTTGTCAAAATTAGTTGTCATGGCTGTTGATCAAGTAGCTTCTGGAAAAGATGTTGATTTAGATGACATAAAAATAGAGAAATTAAAAGGCGAGAGCGTCGGTGATAGTGAGCTGGTTCAGGGAATAGTGTTAGACAAGGAAAGGACAAGCAAAGACATGCCTAGCAAAATTGAAGGAGCAAAAATTTTGCTGATAAATTCTGCTCTTGAATTGAAAAATCCTGAAACAGAAACTAAAATATCTATTTCAACGCCAGAGCAGCTTGAGAGCTTTATAAAATCTGAAGAGCATTATTTGAAAGATATGACAAATAAAATAATTTCTTCAGGCGCGAATGTAGTTTTCTGCCAGAAAGGCATTGACGATATCGCGCAGTATTATCTTGCTAAAGGTAGTGTTTTCGCAGTGAGAAGAGTGGAAAAGTCTGACATGGAAAAATTAGCAAGAGCGACTGGCGGCAAGATAGTTTCTAATCTTACTGATTTAAGCGGAAACATATTTGGAAGGGCGCAGGTTGTTGAGGAGATAAAAAAGAGCGAGGATTCTTTAATTTATGTCAAGGGGTGCAACAACCCGAAAGCAGTCACTATTGTTATTAGAGGAGGGACAAGTCATGTAATTGACGAGATAGAGAGAGCAATAAAAGACGGTTTAGGTGATGTTGTTGCAGCAGTAAAAGGCGGCAGAGTTGTTGCTGGCGGCGGAGCAGTTGAAATTGAATTGGCGAGAAGGTTAAGAATGTATGCAAGAACATTGGGCGGGAGAGAGCAATTGGCAGTTGATGAATTCGCAGGAGCTTTGGAGGCGATACCTGAAGCTTTAGCTGAAAATGCGGGCTTGGATCCAATTGACATCTTGACAGAGCTAAAAAAAAGGCATGAAAGTAATTTACAAAATCACGGGCTTAATTTGTTCAATAACAAAATTGAAGACACCTTCTCTGCGGGGATTATTGAGCCATTAAAAATTAAAACGCAGGCAATTAAATCTGCTTCTGAAGTTGCAACAATGATTTTGAGGATTGATGATGTTTTAATCAGCTCGTCTGCGAGAAGCGAGGGAAAAACGCAAGGGCAGTATGCGGGCATGGATTGATTTT
>CAYJQP010000123.1:0-1990 GCA_964372385.1 Candidatus Woesearchaeota archaeon
CATTCCGCTTCGCTTCATTTCCGAAAATTTCTCTTTTGTTGCCTTCGTTAAATCGTGAAACGAAAACGAGAAAATAATCAATCACTTCGTGACTAATTCTAACAATGATTTAACGGTTCGCTTCGCTCACCCAAATTTTTTCTTAACTGAAACTGGGGCGGGCACTTTTCACATACATTTATTTTTTACCGACAAAATTTTTTGCCTCTTTTGCTAGATTAATACATTCACTATCTGTGTTTGGATTAATGGCTACCCATTCTTTACTGATTCGTCCATGACCGGGGTCGAAATAGATGCCTTTCTTTGAAGCAATAATCTCCTCAACACGCTCTTTTGGAAGTTTAAAAACTACCCTTCCTTTCCAAGGAAAAACAAATACTTTTCCTTTAATGGTTAAAGCAGTTGTGCCAAACATTTTTTTCTCAGCAACATCACGTTCCTTTAAGAACTTCTTTGCAATCGGCTCAAAAAGTGTTTGAGCGTCTTCATTCTCTAATTTATTTGTTGATTTCTTCATGGTAAACTCTTTTATTTTGCACCTTTTTCAACATATTTTTTTAGTTCTTGAAAAGCTCCAGCAATTCCTTTATCCATTTTCTTTTGCATCATGAGTATATTCATAAGTTTGCCAATAATTCCAAATTTTGTTTTATATTCAAGGTCTTGCGTAACGAGTGTATAATCACCCTGTGGATGTAATTCAGTACGCCATCGCATGAATTTTACTGGCCATTGATGTTCGTATAGTTCGAGAGCAATTACTTTTTTGGGCACCCATTCGGTTACTCTTTCTTTAACATACCCTTTTGGGTTAAGATCGCAATGTCTGGCTGCACCTATACCTTCTCTATTTGAGGATATGTAACGTGAGGATTTAACCATTGGGTTGTAATGCTTTACCGCTTCAAGATTGGCTAAAACTTTCCAAACTTTATCAAGAGGCGCATTAATTTTGATTTCATGATGAAATTTTGTCATTATTTAACTCCTTAAAGATTTACCATTAATCAATCCAATAACTACTCCCACAATAGCATACTGAACTAGGAAAAATGCGCCCTCATAGAATAAGAAAGTTGATATTGTGCCAACATCGTATTTTCCCGCTTCAGCAAAAACTCCATAACTTCCAAGCAAAAATGCTAAAATCAATCCAAATTTTAGTCCTTCTTTTGCTGGTGAACCTCCTCCAGCAAGTTTAGGATACATATAAGCTATAACTGCGGCTTGAATAAGCATGGACAAAATTCCCAATTGAAAAATTGGCTCTGCCCTCAAATTAGTCTTGAGATAAACTTCCTTAAAAAGCACCAAATGCCAAGTAGTTGCAATAACAAATACAATGACAATATAAGCAAAGAACGCAAGTACAAATTTCTTATTCATGGTTTTTCCCTCTTAGCTAAGTTTATATACATAAACGTTTTGTATATTAAATTACAATAAGTAATATATAAACTTTTAGTAACCAAATGGTAAGTGAAATGGTGAATAAAAACGGTTTGGAGAATTTTCAAAGAGAGATCAAACGCTGTCCCATAGAAACTGCCTTTGAGTACATAGGCAAAAAATGGGCAATTGTTATTTTAAGAGATATGTTTTTGGGCAAAAAGAGGTTTAAAGAATTTCTTAATGGAAACAAAGAGTTAAGCGGAAAGGTTTTATCACAAAGATTAAGAGAACTTGAAAATGCAGGTTTAATTAAGAAGAAAATTGTGAGCAGAACACCACTTAAAGCAGAATATGAGCTTACACAAAAGGGAAAAAATTTGGATAAAGTGTTATATGAAATAAATATGTTCTCAATGGCAAATTATTCAAAAGATGTATTTCATAACCCCTCTGCATATAATGAAAAAACATGCAACATTATAGTAAAAAAATCTTTAGGAATGAAATAACTATCAAAGTGCCCGCCCCTGTCCTGTGGACATATAGTGCCTTCGGCATAATTTATAGCAGTTAAGAAAAAACTACGGCAACAAAA
>CAYJQP010000124.1:0-1937 GCA_964372385.1 Candidatus Woesearchaeota archaeon
GGGATTAGCAATTTTTATAAGCCTTGCTTGATTAAAGAAATCATGCGAGAGAAAATTCACATTTTGGCATTTTACAAATACGTTGATATTAAGAATCCTGTGGGATTTAGAGAAGAGCATTTGGCTTTTTGCAGGAATCTTGGATTGAGGGGCAGGATTCTTGTCGCTCGCGAGGGGGTAAATGGGGGCGTTTGCGGCGATTTGGGACAAGTTGAGAGATATAAGGTGGAATTGAAAAAAGATGATAGGTTTTCAGACATTGAATTTAAAGAAGATATTGGATTGGAATTTCCCTTCAGAAAAATGGTTGTGAAAGTGAAAAAGGAAATTGTGAGATTTGAACAGGATGTTGATTTGGCTAAGAAAGGAAGATATATTTCTCCTGAAGAGTTTTTGGAGTTTTATGAAGGCGGAGAGGTTGATAGCGGAGAGGTTGTTGTTTTAGATGCACGGAATAACTACGAATCAAGAGTCGGAAAATTTAAGGGAGCAATTACACCTGATATTAGTTTGTTCAAAGAGTTTCCTAAAGTTGCCAGAGCATTGAGGGGCAAGGAGGACAAAAAAATTGTGATTTACTGCACAGGTGGAATAAGATGCGAGAAAGCGTCGGCTTATTTAGTTCAACAGGGCTTTAAGAATGTGAATCAGTTAAGGGGAGGGATTCTGTCTTTTGCTCAGCAATTTCCAGAAAGCGTTTGGGAAGGAAAATGCTTTGTTTTTGATAAGAGATTAATTGTCGGATTTGGGGGCGAAGATTCTGAAATCAGCTCGTGCGAAATCTGCGGAGGGAACTGTGATTTATACAGAAACTGCAAAAATAAAAAATGCGACAAGCTGACAGTTTTGTGTTCTGCATGCGAGAATGAAATGAAGGGATGCTGTGGCGATGACTGCCTTTTTTCCTACAAGAAAGAACTGAAGGAAAAAGAAGAGAGGAATAGAGGGAAGAAAAAAGGCTCAACCATAGAAATTGTTTTAAATTGAATAAGTTAAAGATTAAAGTGACATATGAAATAAAAAGATTTGAAGTTGATAGCAATCTTTTTCTAATTCGGTTAGATGACCATAACTATGCTAAATATAGGATTAGCGTTAAAGTAGAAAATAGCAGTAGAGTTGTTTTTATTAGTGAAGAATTAATACATGGAAAGAATTTTATTTTTAGAGGAAAGATTTATTTGAATTCTGATAATCAGTTAGTTATTTATGGCACTTCTGGGGGAATTGATATTACTGACAGAAAAAAATTAAGTGACCTGCTAAAAAATATTTTTAGTAGACAGAGTTTAGATATTGAAGAAGATGTCTTGTTTGAACATGTTAGGAGTTGAGTTGGATTAAAATTCAACTTTAGGCACGGCTTTTGCTTCTGCCGGGATTTCCAAGAATTTTTTCTCCGACTTGTTAAACAGTTTTGCGAAGAATACGCCGGGGAATGTTTCTACAGAATTGTTGTAAGAGAGTATTGAGTCATTATAGTGCTGTCTTGCATATGCAACTTTGTCTTCAATTGCTGAAAGCTCCTGCTGTAAATGAAGGAAGTTTTCATTTGCTTTTAATTGAGGATAATTTTCTGCTATGGCAAAGATTGATTTTAATGCCTGCTGTAATTCATTGCCTGCTTTCATTTTTTCAGGAAGTGTTTTTGCAGAGAGAAGATGCTTCCTTGCATCTGTAACTTCTTTCATAATTTGTTTTTCATGCTTTGCGTAGCCCTTGACTGTGTTGATTAAATTAGGAACTAAATCTGCTCTTTTTTTTAATTGAACATCAATTTGCGATAAAGAATTGTCTATTCTGTTAACCAAAACTGTGAAACGATTGTAATAATAAATGAATAAAATTACAATAAGTGCTACAGCGACGATTATTATCCAAAGCAATAAAGCCATTAGAGATTGTAGTTAGGGGGTTTTATAAAAGTTTGGTTTTCT
>CAYJQP010000125.1:0-1876 GCA_964372385.1 Candidatus Woesearchaeota archaeon
TATAAATATTATTGGGATGAGTGGGATTACTTATGCCTTGGACTCAAAAAATACTGAGCTTATAGATCAATTAAGAATACATGGGGCTGTTCTTTTAAGGATTGATAATGAACGAGGACAGGTTATTTATGCTGCCACCAATAAAAAATGGTTTCAATATCAATAATAATTTTTTAATTTCTTGTTTTCTAAAAAAGGCTCCCATGCAGTGAACTCTGTAAGAATTTATGCAAGAACTTTCTCAAAATAGCTGACAGGCTTGATGTCAGCAAAGCCTCCACCGAAAACTTTAAATATGTGTTATCACATACTTATGTATGACAAATATGACACTAGCCATACCAGATGAACTGGCAAAGAAAATGAAGGCGTTTTCAGAAATACGCTGGAGCGAAGTAGCAAGGCAAGCAATAGAGAAAAGAGTAAATGACCTTGAAATTATGAATAAAATTGCCTCTAAAAGCAAGCTTACTCAAAAAGACATTGAAGAAATAAGTAAAACTATAAAAGCATCCGCAGCAATAAAACTGCATGAACATCGTTATTGAAGCGAATATTCTTATTGCTGCCTTATTGAAAGATAGCAAAATGAGGGAATTATTAGTAAACAGCGCTTACAAGTTCCTTGTTCCAGAGATTCACTTTCAGGAGATAGAAGAACATAAAGAAGAATTGCTTGAGAAATCTGGATTATCTGAAGAAGAATTTGATATTTTAATTTCTAAATTAAGCGATTATTTTATTATTGTCAAATCAAATAAGATTTTGCCTTTTTTGAGCGAAGCTGAAGAGTTAATAGGCAAGATAGACAAAGATGATGTTCCAATTATTGCAACAGCGTTAGCATTTGGTTGCTCAATTTGGAGCGATGACAAACATTTTCAACAACAAAAGAAAATTAAGATCTGGAAAACAGAGGATATCATTAAAACAATAGGAAAATAAGATTCATGGGGAGTGTATCAACTTTGATACCTGCCCGTCGGGGCCATTCTTTTTTAAATGCTTAAAAAACTCAATAGAAGAATTAATATGTTTATAGCATAAACGAAAGTGCAGACAATGCAAAAATTTCTTAATTTAATGAATGACGAGTATGCGAGATAGAGTGTGAAGATAAAGGCAGGAATTGATAAGTAGAAGATATAATTTACTTGCTTGAGATAGGATAGTGTTGAGATTGCTATGTAAAAGAATATCCCGAAGAGAGAGTTTGGGATGAGCAAAGCTGCTGCGTCCTTGCTTGTGAAATTTTTTGAACATGAAATTTTATCTGACAAATCGCATAAGGGCTTGTATTTTTTATTCCTGCTTAGCTTTATTTCTATATAAAGTGCATAGATTGATAAAAGCAAACCTATTGCTGAAAGCATTGTTATGGTAAATAAATATGGCATTAAACTGTTAGAAAAATAGACTATAAAAATCTCCCTATTTTAAGGGGTGTGGGACATTATTCTATTATTCTTTGAAATAAAAACTCTCTTTTTCTTATCAACAATTTGCTCTTTTTATATTAAATTTTATTTCATAATAATCAATGCAATATAGATAATTATTAAAATAATCTGTTATTTATTATAAAAATAGAGGTTGATAACGACGATAAATCTTCGCCGAAGTGTAAATAAAAATGAATAAATTATTCAAGCCAATTCGTAAGAGGTTAACTAAAATAAGATATTTCTATTTTCTATATTTATAGATTTGGATATTAGATGGGCTAATTATGTCCCCCCCACACTATTCTAAGCTAAATTTTTTGAGTGAGAGAAAATTCCAGAGATTTTATAAAAATTTCCGACTCATTCCGTTTTTCAGAAAGAAACGGAAGATTTAAAAACCCAGTTTTACACTTCAATTTGTTATCCTTTAG
>CAYJQP010000126.1:0-1838 GCA_964372385.1 Candidatus Woesearchaeota archaeon
TTAAGAAAAAACGCATTTCATTATAAAGAGATGCATGCTAAATGATTAAGGATTGTGAAAAGTGGTGTAAGAGAAGTTAATAAATATTTAGAAAAAATTACTGTTCCGATATTAACTCTACACTCAAAGAAAGAGCCTATAGGACATTATTCCGGCGTAGAGTATATTGAAAGAAAAGTTAAATCTGATATTAAAAAGAGTTTTATTTTTGAGAGAGCGAATCATAATTTGTTTTATTCTGAAGATAATGAAGAGATAATAAGACTTATAGGTGATTTTTTTGAGGAAAATAAAATATTTGAGTCTAAAAAGAAAGAGAGAATTAGTGCAATAATTCCTAGTTATAATGAAGCGAAGAGAATTGGAAATGTTCTGCGAGTTTTAGCTAAAACTAAGATTCTTAGTGAAATAATAGTCGTGGATGATGGCTCTTTAGACGATACAGAAACGGCTGTTAAGAAATTTAAAAATATAAGATATATAAGAAATAAAGAGAATAAAGGCAAGGGGTATTCTATGGACAGAGGTTTTAGAAACACAAATGCAGATATAATATTTTTCTGTGATGCTGATGTTATGAATTTAACGCCAGAAATAATAGAAGATACAATAAGACCTGTATTGAATAAAGAGGTTGATATGTTTATTGCAATTAGAGGGAATATAATGCAAAAAACAATTCGGTTGTTTGCGCTAAATTCTGGGGAGAGGGCTTTGAGAAGAGAAGTTTGGGAGAAACTGCCTAAATTTTATAAGCATAGATTTAGAATAGAAGCAGGATTAAACTATTATGTCGCAAAATATGGAAAGGGGTTTGGCTACAGAGTTTTTTCACATTCTCAGCCAATAAAAGAAATAAAATATGGTTTTTTAAAAGGAACATTTCTGAGATGGTGGATGAATTTTGATGTTATAATGGCTTGGATTAGCTGTTTATTTATGAGATGGCATTTGAAAAATTAATTATATATAAATTCTGGGCGGGCGATTATATCGCCTTCTAAGGATTTGCGGTAAATGCCGATAAATTTATCTTCGTGGAAAAGGGTGAATAACTCTTCCTCTGGAAGTTGAGAGATGTCTTGTTTGTGAAGAGGCCTGCCTGTTAAAAGCTGTTTTATATTATTTTGTTTAAATTGAATTGCTGGAAGAATTTTTTTTATTGCTTCTTCTGCCGGGAGCAAGATTTTTAGTAGGGGGTTTGGATTGTTGTTTTTGTATTCGCTTATTGCTTCTTCAAAATCATAGAGGTTAATGAAATTTTCATCTTTCTCGGAGAAAATTGAGGCTTTAATACGACGAAGTTCAAGCATGTGGGCTCCGCCTATTTTCTTTCCTAAATCATCGCACAATTTTCTGATATATGTGCCTGCTTCTACTTCTGCTATAAATAAAACATCTTTGTTATCTCTTTCTATTATTTCAAATTTTTTAACTTCTCTCTGCCTTGGCTTTCTTGCGACTCTTGATCTTACAGGAGGTGTTTGAATTATTTTTCCTTCAAATGATTTCATTTGTTTTTTTAATAATGTATCTGAAATATTTTCTTTATGCAGACGCATTATTCCTACATAGGTTTTGTCTTTTTTTAGAAAATAATCCATTAAACGACAGGCTCTTCCGAGAAATATAGGAAGAACGCCGGAGACTTGAGGGTCAAGTGTTCCTCCGTGAGATGTTTTGCTTAGGTTTAGAGAGTTTTTTATAAATTGCGAAACTTCAAAGGACGTTGGGCCAGATGGCTTGTCTATGTTTATGAGCGAGAAATTTAGGAGCTTTTGGATTTCTTGTTTCATAAAAAAGTTAAATAGATATAGTTAATAAAACTGGCGATTAGG
>CAYJQP010000127.1:0-1690 GCA_964372385.1 Candidatus Woesearchaeota archaeon
AAGTAAAAGAAGTTGAAAAGAAACTCTGCGAGATTTTTACAAGATAATTCCTCACTGAAAGCGAGACTATTTGTGGCGTAAGCCACTGCGAGCCGACCCTTATTAATTTTGCAGGCATTTCACTTAACAAGAGTTTTGTTCATAAAAATACCTAAATATTTCTACCATAATCAATCCGGCTTCACCTCATTTCTGAAAATCTCGTCAACAATCTTGTCAGAATCAACGCCCTCTGCCTTTGCTCTGTAAGAAATAATTATTCTATGCCTAAGAACTTCATGCGCAACTTCTTTAACATCCAAAGGAATAACATAATTTCTCCCTCTCATTAATGCTTTTGCTTTTGCAGCAATAAACAAAGCAATGCTTGCTCTCGGCGACGCGCCCCATTCTATAAACTCGCCGTGCTTGAAATCTTTCGTCCTCGTTTTTTTAACAATATCAAGAATATATATTTTCACTTTATCCCCTAAATAAACACTCTTTGTTATCCTCTGCATTTTCAATATTTCTTCAGGAGAAGTCACCGGCTTTATATTAAAATCTTCAAAATTCTTTAAAGTAATGTTGTCTTCCATTATCATCTTTTCCTCGTTGTATTCAGGATAGCCCATTAATACCTTAAACAAAAACCTGTCAACTTGTGCTTCAGGCAAATCATAAACGCCGCTCTGCTCTAAAGGATTTTCCGTCGCCATAACAAAAAAAGGATTTGGAAGTTTGAAAGTTTCTTTTCCAATCGTCACTTGCTTTTCCTGCATTGCTTCAATCAAAGCCGACTGCGTTTTGCTCGGGCTTCTGTTTATCTCGTCTGCTATCAAAAAATTTGCGAATACAGGTCCCTTAATTGTCTCAAATCCCTTGCCGGGTGTATAAGAAGTGATTCCAGTTATATCAGTCGGCAGCAAATCAACTGTAAATTGAATTCTTTTTACACTGCATCCGCTTACTATGGCAAGAGTTTTTATAGCAAGAGTTTTCGCAATGCCGGGAATTCCTTCAAGAAGAACATGTCCGTCGCAAAGCAAAGCTCTTACCAAGCTGTCAACAATTTTCTCCTGCCCGATAATGGCTTTGGCAACTTCTTTTTTCATCTTGGAAATAACTTCTGCATATTTTTTTATTTCTTCTGCATTCGGCTTCTCGCCATTAGAATCATATTTATCAATCTTTTCTCTGATTTCCTCTTCGCCCTCTTCCTTTAAATCTTTAACATGTTTTTTCTTTACTTTCTTCACATGCTTTATCTTATGTTTTTTCTTTTTCATCTTCCTCTTTTCTTTACTATTCAAATCAAATTACATTATTAAAACTTTCTAAGCTTATAATTGTGAGTATGTCGAAAATAAATCAAACAAAAAATCGCTCTTCTTTCTATAATAAGGTTACTTTAAAGTAGTTACTAAACACAAACATTTATATATAGTTTTTCTCCCTTATTTTTATGCAGAGGATACTAAAATATCAAAAAATATGACAAAAACTCAAACCTTAGAAGCTCTTCTTGAAGGTCATGAAATTTCTGATTTTTCAAGAGAATGGGTTGAAAACAGCGATACAGACGAAGAAAAAATTAGGCAGACCTATAAAACGCTGAGGAAAATTGGTTTAAAAGATGATAAGATTGCTTCTCATGCTCAGTTGCTAGGAATGAATCCTGAAACTATTGAAAGGAATTATAAAAGATTGT
>CAYJQP010000128.1:0-1653 GCA_964372385.1 Candidatus Woesearchaeota archaeon
TTCCCATCACCATTCTTCCAAACATAAAATTTATAAAATTCAATGAATAAATTAAAACATAAAAAGGAGGCACAAAATGGCGAAATCCAAGACACCAAAACAAATTGCAATAAAAATAAGATCTCTTAAAAAGCAGATATCAAAGCTTGAAAAAGCTAAGAAAAAAGCAGCGAAGAGAAAGAAGTATTACAGCAAGAAAAAAAGAAGAGGTTAACTTCTTAAAATTTTTCTAAAAATTTAGGAAAAGTTTTTTCTTTGTCAGCTCTAAAACTTTTCATAGGCAGCACTTTTCTTGATATTAATCCATTAAGGCTATAAGGCATTCTTATCAGATAAATTCGCCCTTCTGAAACCCAAGGATCAATCGGAAAATCCGAGAATCTTTCATTCAATCTTCTTCTTTCTTTAACACTTAACAAAAATGCTTTTCTATCAAAAACATGAACATGGAACCCCGCTCCAGAATATAAAATCCCAATTTTATCAAATATCTTCTCAAGCTCTCTCTTCATTTTTTTAGCCCTCGCAAATGCTTTTCCAATGCAAGAATAACAAACTTTTCCAGATTTATGAAAACTGCATTTTATATTTTCTGCATCAATATCAAAAACTAATTCTTGTCCTTCCCAATCGTTAAACTTCAACGTTTTCAATACTCTCACAGGATTCTTATAAATATTTCTGTCATAATAAATATCTTCTGGCAGATATTTTTCTATCTTCTCTATAAGTTCATTTAAAGGAAAATATAGCATAACACCTTTTAATTTTTTATCAATGATAATACTGCTCTCACTGCCTGCGTCAACAGCGCACAACTGCGGTAATTTCATCTCATTATCTCTAAACCATTTTTTAACTTTCCCAATAGAAAACTCTTTTTCGTAAAATCTTTTCCTTTCCTCTAAACTAGCAGGCCTAAACTCCATATGCACTCTTTTTTTCATGTTTATATTAAATTCGCACATTTTAATAATCTGTCGCATCACACTCTGTCAGCGGATTTCAGAAGTAGGAACAGAGCAAATGAATCAACTCTTCAGTATTGAGAGTGGATGGTCGCGCGAGTCGATAAAAATATCTCGATATGGATTCGCTCATTATCAAAGGGATGAGGGAGGGAGATTCTTTTCGTGAGTTGGATAACGGAGTCGATTGACCCTAAGACGATTAGCCCATGAGCCGTCTTATCGCCATACTCTTCGCTGCCCTTGCGAAACCTGAGATATGTGTTGTTGCAAATCAGGTGTGTAGCCGTCAAGTCATCGAGATTGTCTTGAAGCCAATGGCTTTCAAACCGTTCGCGTAAGAACGAAGGCTTGACTTCAACAGCTCCTAGCTCTTGTAGCTTTAAGAGCGCTGACACAAAATCAGCGTAGGGGACCGGTCGATAAGGACTGTGACCGATCACCAACGAGACGTGCCCCGTGATGTGGAAGGTGGGAGATCCCTTATTAGGATCCCAACTTGGAGAAGTAATATAAAGAGCTCTATGGGCTCGGGCAAACCCTTTCCACTCACAACTAACGATGGAGTTGACATTCACTTCTTTTCCGCCCATATAATCTTTAATGAATTTCGGTTATTTAGAGATGCGTTAAAACTGTAAGGTGATGAACCGGTATCACACGCACCATAAAGCCCAAAGCCCAC
>CAYJQP010000129.1:0-1643 GCA_964372385.1 Candidatus Woesearchaeota archaeon
GGTTTCCCAAATCACTCCCTTCGGTCGTGACTTCGTTAAATTCCGATGTTAAGTCCAATAGCCAAAAACCTTAGCCCCCGACCACCCGCCCCTACTACGAGAGGTTGCCCGCGTCCCTTCGGGACAGAATGCCTCACTTTTTGAAAAGTTTATTTTCACAACCAAAAGATTTATATACATAATATGATGTATTAAGATACATAATGGAAACAGAGAATAAAATAATTAGCTTGTTTATTGAAGAAAAGACTCCAAAAACCATTAGAGAAATCTCTAAAAAGATTAAATCTGATTATAGAATAACTCATACCGCAATACAGCGATTATTAGAAAAAAATATTCTTCTATCTAAAAAAATTGGTCAAAGCAGTTTATGTGAGCTGGATAATTCATTTTATGGCTCGGACATTTATGTAGCTGAAAATAAAAGAAAAGATAATTTGCTAAAAAATAAAAATTTAAAACAACTATATCAAGAAGTAATGGCGAAAATAAAATCTACTTTTTTTATTTTCCTTATTTTTGGTTCATATGCTACGAGAGAGTCAACAAAATCATCAGACATCGACATCCTTTTTGTTTCAAATGAACAAGGATTTGAAGAAAAAATATCAAATGCTCTTTCTTTATTGCCAATAAAAACTCATGCTTTTGTTTTCACAGAAGAAGAATTTATAAGAATGAAGGATTCAAAAAAATCAAATGTCATTAAAGAAATGATTAAAAATAACGTGATATTATATGGAACAGAAAATTATTATAGGTTAAAAAATGCTTAACGATAAAAGAATAAAGGAAGCAGAGTCAAATGTAAAGTAGTATTTAGCTGACGGCTTGTTAAAGAAACAAATGAATGAAACAGCTAAAGAGATGTATATTGAAAATAGTAACTTATCTCTAGAGACAGCACAAAAATTGTTATCTTTGGAAAACCAAACATACCAACCATATTTGTGGGTAATCGTTTCTTCATATTATGCCATGTATTATATTGCAAATGCTGTTTTACTTAAGATTGGTTATAAAGTTGAAGATAAAATAACCACAAAGTAACTGCTGATGCCTTAATTGTTTTCGCAAGGAACAAATTGAAGAAGGAACTTATTGAAGAATATGAAAATGTTAAAGAAGACGCGCTGGAGCTTACGTCATCAAAAGCAGACTCTTTATTAGAATCTCTTGATTTTGAAAGAGAAAAACGTTCAAAATTTCAATATCAAATGGATGAAAAAGTAAAAAAATCAAAAGCCTTAACTTCATTAGAAAGAGCAAAACAGTTCGTATTCGAACTGAAGAAATTATTATGATTTCTTTGCTTCATTCCACATTTTCCCAAAATAATTTTTATAAGAATTAGCTATTTCTATTCTTGCTTGGTTTATTCTTTCTCGATAATTTTCTTCTGTCATGGAGTTTAAGTTTCTGTTTACTTTATAAACCTTTTCATTTATTGCCTTTTTTTAGTAGTAAATATACTTCAGCAACTA
This sequence comes from Candidatus Woesearchaeota archaeon, assembly GCA_964372385.1. Taxonomy (GTDB): domain Archaea; phylum Nanobdellota; class Nanobdellia; order Pacearchaeales; family GW2011-AR1; genus JAUSIK01. The sequence continues at coordinate 1,488 of CAYJQP010000129.1, forward strand.
CACTCGAAATCGGCTGAGAACGAAATCTCAACTCACGAGGTCGCTTTTTGCTCCACTCGTGCCTCACTCTTTCAGAGTTAGGTCAAGTAACATAAGTTATATTATCAGCAATAGCGATGGCTTATTTCCAACCCCCACCCGAAGGCAGTGCCTAAC
>CAYJQP010000130.1:0-1636 GCA_964372385.1 Candidatus Woesearchaeota archaeon
CAAAATAAATAAGACATAAGCCATGCAGTTCTCTATATTTTGGTCTCTCGCTATAGTGCCCTCCGCAAGGTTCTCCTTTTGTCCGATAATAAATAGTTATTTGTCTTGTTTCAAGTCCTCTGCACCATTCAATGACATCTCAACGGTCATCAGTATTCGCCCTTTCTTGTTTTTTTATTACTACGCCTTCCATGTTTCTCTATAAAACTACTCCTCTTTCTCTTCTAACTCAACCTCACTCTCACTCTCGTCTGCAGAACCCTTGCCTTCGTCCGAATAACCCCCACCATCATCAGCTCTTTCAATTTCGCTTTCTTCTTCAACAACTATCTCCTCGTCTACTGCTTTCTCTTTACCATTCACTCCGCGTCTCTCGCTTTTCCCAACTTTCTCGCCCACTCTCTCATTTTTTTTATTCCACTCCCTATTCTCATTCTTTCTATCTTCACCCTCTCTCCCCCCTTCTTCATTCTCTCCAGCATACTCTTCTCTATTCTCACTTCTCCTCTTTCCTCCCTCATACTCCCTATCACTCTCCGTAATTTCTTTCACGCCAACAACTTCAAATCCTCTTATCTCGCATAAAGCCAAAGGGTAAACTTTTTTCAATTTCAAAGAAAGCCCTCTCTGCAATTTATTTGTCATGATATCAGAAAAAACTTCTTTTCTGTCTCTGATTTTAACATGCCCTTGGATGTATTTTCTCGCCTCATCTCTTAAAACTTTTCTCACTGCCCTTGAAACTTTCTTCCTCGTAATCAAAAACGGCTTTACTCTTGCAGTTATATCTCTGCATTCAGCAGCAAAAGAATCTTCAACATAATCAATTCCTGTCCTCATGTTTCTCCTCACATAAGAACTGACTAAATTCAAGCTGATTGGCTCTGCTGTCAATTTACCGTCGTCATTTTTTACTTTCATTTTCAATTCCAAACTCTTGCCCCTCAAGCTTTTCGTCAAATCTATCTTGACAATTCTCCCATCAAACTCCTCCGCGCTCGAGCCATACAAACTAATCTTAGCAGAAGTCAGCGGCGCCTCAACTAAATAAAAGCTCTTCTTTGACAGCTTCTTTGATTTTTTTATTTTTTGCATTGCCATTTACTTAGACACCTTTTCTCCTATTTCAATTCTTCCTGCTCTTATTGCCTTTTTAATTCCTTTTATCTTCCCGCATTCCTTGCACTTATAGTTCACTGTAATTCTTCTTGTAACTTTTGTTTTTCTCTTCCATAATTTAACAGCCGGCTTGCTGAATCTTCCCAAATTGCCATGCCCTCTTCGCAAACCTCGTGCTTTCAATCTAGAAACAGACCATCTTGACAGAGGATGAGCACTAGAACGAGCTTTCTGCTTGGCAGTTTCAATGCTCTGCAAAGTATGTTTTTTGCAATACGGACAATATCTTCTTGTTTCTTTCGGTAACTTCATAAAGCTCTCCGAATTTCTTTTGCTTTATCAAGCCCTAAAATTTTTAATTTTTTTCGCTTCATCTTAATAGGTCAAAAAGCTCTCCCCTCAACCGACCAAAGCCGAAGGATCTTTGCATTATAATCAACCTTTGGTTTTTTCCCAGTTAATCGTTAACTATATATTTACCAATCAAAAAACACTTTTTAAAACTTCCGCCACCGCT
>CAYJQP010000131.1:0-1604 GCA_964372385.1 Candidatus Woesearchaeota archaeon
ATATTGTTTGATATTCTTTATTTTGAAGTGATAATTTAGACTATAAGAAAACTTTTTAAATCAAGGACTCTGTTAGTTTTGAAGAATATGAGAGCAAAACATAAGCCGCATGAAGGAGTTGGCAAGCAGTTCCCGAAGATTGAAGTTCCGAATGTTGACAGGAAGAAGGAGTTGTATGGGAAGGCATTATTAGAAATAAAAGAGAGAGTTAAAGATGTGGAGTCTGTTGTTCCGAGAATGGCGACTGTTGCGGCTGTTTTGAAGAACACGATGCCGCATTATTTCTGGTGCGGGTTTTATTTTGCCGAGGAGAAAGAGATGATTATAGGACCTTATCAGGGCAGTTCTGCCTGCCCGAATATTGCATATAGTGGTGTGTGTGGAGCATCTGCTAAAAAAAAGAAGACAGTTGTTGTGCCTGATGTTCACGAATTTCCAGGGCATATTGCATGTGATGAGAGATCCAACAGCGAGATTGTCGTGCCTTTGCTTGATGACGAAGGAAGAGTTATAGCTGTTTTTGATGTTGATTCGTCGCAGCTTAACGCGTTTGATGAGGTTGATAAAGAATATTTGGAAAAATTAATGCCCGTTTTGCTGGAGAAGGAGAATTGATTTTGGTGTTGAGAGGTTTTTGAGATTAGAAATAGTTCAATTGTTTTGTATGGGAGATACAGCAGACCAATTAAGTCTTTCTGATGTTCTTAATTGCTCCGCTGTCTAGTAAAATTATATGTCAGGTATTGCTTACAATCTAAATTGTTAAGATAATCATTATACCATAAAATTGCTATTGTTATTTTCTTTAGGTGATTATAACGTGAGACATAAATAATTGAGCATGGCTTTTATGCCTCCCGATATAACAACAGACATTTTGCTCAATTTATTCAGTCTGTTGTTATAGTTAAAAAAGACCAGCTTTTTTCAATACCAATAAATAATAATTTTGAATCACGGGGAATATTTCACAGATGTTTTTTCATTAATATTTTTTATAAGAACAACTTTGGCTATTTTTTGTCAAGAAATGCCTCAATTACATTCACCTTTTTATAGGCATATATTGTCTTCCAATATCAAATTTATCTTTTGAAAGCACGAGAAGCCAGCCGTAGTAAGTGTGGTTTTTGTGAACATCATGCCAGCTTTCTCCAAATTCTTTATAAGAGAGAGAGAAATTTTTTCCGTTCCATGGGTCGTTAAGAATCAGATTGTTTTTTTTGTAGCCGATGATAACTGCATAATGCCCTTCATTTCCTTTTGGCTCAGTATAGTTCACAATCACAGGCAAACCGATATTAATAAAATGCTTAATATGATTTATACTTGATTTTTCATGAATGTAGCAGTAAAATCCGCTTTTTCTCGCCAGCTTTATAATAGATTCATGCTTAGTTCCTGTGTTTGACGTGTGCGCTTTTTTTGCCAAGACTTTTTCTTTGAATTTTAATCCGAAGAAATCAAAAACCATTTTTAATGTTGCAGGACCGCAGGTGTATTTTTTGTGCTGATGAAAAAACGGAAATCTTAATATTTTTGTCATTTGTAATACCTCTTTCTTAATAGTTTTGTTTCTGAAAGATATAAATGTTGTGATTTGG
>CAYJQP010000132.1:0-1576 GCA_964372385.1 Candidatus Woesearchaeota archaeon
CTTCACAAATTTTACCCTCTATCTGCATCATCACCAGAATCCCTCTCGCCAAATCTCAAGCACCCTCGTCAGAACCAGCCCCCTCACCTCCAGAAACAGCTCCAGCTTCCTCATCTTCAAAAACGCCCCCGACTTCGCGCGAGCGTGAAACAACATTCCCTTTCAAATCAAACTTAATCCTCAAATCAAAATGCCTCTCAATCTTATTCGCACCGCGAGAAGAATAAACAAACAAGTCATCAATAGAAAATTCGTATCTACTTCCATAATCAGTTAGATAAAGCTCAAATTCCCCTCTTCCAACTTTCCCAAAAAAACTTTCAGTTCCTTTAATGCCTAAATTGTTTCGTTCAGCTATTTCCACAAATTTTTTTTTCAGCTCCGAGTCATCCAAAAAAGCATTAAATCCAACATACTCACAAACGCTATCCGAACAATCATCGCCAGGATTAAAATTACCAACTAAAGTGCATTCAACAGCGCTCTCTGCCCCGCGGCAGGAACTCCTCCCCTGACTGTCAACCTCTGCGCAGCAGCCATTAGAAGAGCTGTATTTTTCCCTAACTAGCTCACTTATTGCCTGCTTGCCGATAATCTCGCTCTGCCCCGCAACATAACTTTCGTAAAAATCAACACTCTCCAGCAGACGATTTCGTCCTTCTGAAGCTTCTGCAAACTTATCATTAAAACTCGCAAATCCTATAAAAGTAAAAATAATTAATACAATTGCAACTAAAAAAACCATCAATATTGGAATATCTCCTCTTCTATTCATTTTAACTCTCATTCAAACACTCTCCTAAATAAAAATAAATATTAAAAAGATAAACAATCGCGTCAATCTCTGCATCAAATCTTAAATTTGAAAACTTCCCTTGCCCTTTATACTCATTAATTAAACCATAAAACTCATTTGTATTTTTAGAAAAAACTAACTCGCCTCCTCTAAAAATAACAAAATAATCATCGCCTTTATCTCCATATTCAAAATCAATAAACCTCTCGTTGACAACTAAATCACTTCTAGGCATATTCAAAAGAATCAAGCACATATCCTTGCCGTATCTCTCGCTCTCGCTTCTCAACAAATTTCCAAACTCTTCTTTCAAGTCAACTCTTAACTTAACCATTTCTTCATATGCAGTATTCCTTTTTCTCTTCGCTTCCTCTCTCTCCTCTCCAAACAATTGTTCTCCATAATCAAAACCAACTATTCCTCTTCCGGGATAATTCTTAATCTTCGTCCTATCAACTCTAAAACCTCCTGATTGCCCAACTTCAGCAGAATAAATGTCATACTCCAATTCAAGCAAACGATGTCTAATTAATGCGTCGCTTATCAACTTGCTCTCACCAAGAACAACAATCTCTTTATTCAATAAAGAATCCACTCCAACAACAGAAATCGCTGCAGGAACATCAGCCCCTTTAAATTCTGCAGCTAAAAGAACATAAACAAAACCCAAGCTGACTAAAGCAAATAAAGCAAACATCACAACAGTTGTGCTAAAAATCTTCGCCAAAATCCCTCTCTTGCCCTTCAAAAAAATCCCTCTCTTGCCCTTCAAAAAAATCC
>CAYJQP010000133.1:0-1556 GCA_964372385.1 Candidatus Woesearchaeota archaeon
TAATTATAGATAAATTTTTAATGAAAGTTTATCGTCGTGATAGGCATCTTTTTACAAATTTAGGAATTGATTTTAAAAAGAAACGCTTTATTTGTATAACAATTGAATTATGCCTCATCCAATTGAGAACATAAATATTTATATAAGAATATTTTTTAAAGTGTACATGAAAAATTGGCTGATAATCTGGATTTGCTGTTTTTTTCTAACTTTAGTATTTTATTTTCCATTTGGCTCTGCTGTGCTTGATTTAGAAATTGAGAAAATTGACAAGGGTGCAGTTGTTATTTCTGAATTAGACAATCCGGCTGTTTATGAATTCGTAATCACGAATAAAGGCGCAGATGACAATGTTGAAATTTTTAGTTTAGTTGGCGTTTCTTTCAGCCCAAAGGGGACATTTAATCTTCCAAATGGAATAACAAGAGTTGAAATTAAAGCGTATCCAAATGAAGATATAAGAAAAAGAGAGGGAGATTATTCTATTGAATACCAGATAAAAGGACAGCAAGGAATTTTCAAAGACAGAATGCCGATTAAAGTTATCTCTTTAGACAATGTTTTTATCGTTAGCGCAAGAAACATTCATCCCAATGACGACATTGCTGAAGTCGTTGTAGAAAATAGAGCCAATACTAATCTGGAAGATGTTAAAATAAATTTAAAATCGGTTTTTTTTGAATTGAGCGAAGAAGCAGATTTTGAGCAGTATGAAAGCAAGGTGATTAATACAACAATTGACAGAACTAAAATTTCAAGATTGATTGCAGGACCTTATGTTGTCAGCGGCAAAATTGAAGTCAGCGATGCGGAAACAGAAGTAGAAGGAAATGTGAATTATCTTGAAAAAGAGGGAACATCTGTGAGCAGGACATCTGAAGGATTTCTGATTAGAGAAGAGACTATCACGAAGAAGAATGAGGGAAATATTCCGACGACAGCTAGGATAGAAATAAAAAAAGATATTGTATCCCGTCTGTTCACAAGTTATTTAGAGCTGCCGTTAAGCTCTGAAAGAGAGGGGCTAACGATGAAATATTCGTGGGAGAAAGAACTTGATGCGGGAGAGTCATTTAGCGTTGTTTCAAGGACAAATTATACATTTCCTTTTGTCGTAATTGTTTTAATTGTTTTGGTTGTTCTGCTTGTCAAGTTTTATTCTGCAACTGCCTTGAGCTTGAACAAAAAAGTCAGTTTGGTAAAAACAAGCGGAGGAGAATTTGCTTTAAAAATTATTGTTAGAATTAAATCACACAAGGATGTAACTGATGTTCACATCAGCGATATGCTGCCTGGAATGACGAAGCTGTATGAAAAGTATGGCAGAATGCCTGACCATATTGATGAAAAAACTAGAAGATTGTCCTGGAATATTGCTAAATTAAATTCAGGAGAGGAGAGAGTAGTTTCTTACATAATTTATTCCAAGCTTAGAGCAGTTGGGAGATTTGAACTGCCTCTTGCACACGCGCAATTTAAGAGAGACGGCAAGACAGAACATGTTTCTTCTAACAGGGCTTATTTTGCTTCTGAAACAAGCCAAAGAGTTGAGTGAA
>CAYJQP010000134.1:0-1529 GCA_964372385.1 Candidatus Woesearchaeota archaeon
AACTCTCAAAATCCCAACCCCTCACTTAATATTTCCCGAGCTTTCTCCCTGATTTCATGAACCAAGCTCAATCTAATCTCTCTCGTTCTTCCGTGCCTCCCCTTACTTAAAACACGAGCATTTATAATCCCAAGCATGTCAAATTCCGCGATAATATCTCCAACTCTGCGCTGCGTTAAAATCTCGTTCTTGCTCCTCAAGCAAACCTCTTGATATTTGTTATAAACATCTCCTGTAAAAATCGCGCTGTCTCCGCTGAGTTTTTTCTGCCTTCCTCCTCTCTCATTTTCCAATTCAACAATCGCCCATAACACAAGCTGAAACTGTTTTGGCTCAGACGCAATAACATCAAGCATCTTGTCCTTCTCAATTTTTTTATTCGCCTCGTCAATATATTTCAAGCTAACTTTCTTGCCTCCGTTTCTCTCTGTTAATTCTCCTGCAACTCGCAGTAAATCCAAAGCCCGTCGCGCATCTCCATGCTCCCGAGCAGCGTAAGCCGCGCATTTTGCAATAACTCCCTCTTCAATAACCCCTTCTTTAAATGCCTTATTCGCCCTCTCTCTTAAAATATCCTGCAATTGCAAAGCGTTATAAGGTGGAAAAACCAGTTCCTCCTCGCCTAAACTACTTCTTACTCTAGGATCTAAATTATCCATAAAAGTCAGGCTATTGCTTATTCCTATCAAACTAATCTGCGCATTCTTTAATTCAGAATTCATCCTCGTCAATGTATAAATAAAATTATCGCTTATCTTCTTCACCGCCTGATCAATCTCATCCAAAACCAAAATTATCATCTGTTTTTTATCGTCAATCATTTCAATAAATTTAGAATAAACAACACCGGTAGGCAGTCCAGTCGCAGCAATCTGGCCCCCAAGCATTTTTATAAATTCAGCAACAATTCTGTATTCTGTATCTGCAACTTGCTTTAATTTGCAATTAACATAAATAAACTTCAAATTCCCCTCTCCGTACCCCTTTACTTTTTCCAATAACTTGTTCCCAACATACTGCACACTCAATGTCTTACCCGATCCTGTTTTTCCGTAAAGAAACAAATTACTCACTCTCTGTCCTTTCAACGAAGGAGCTAATATAGAAGCCACTTGTTCAATTTGCTCGCTCCTATGCATAATTTCTTCAGGTGTATAATTTGCCTGCAAAACACCTTTATTTAAAAATAAATTATTATCAACATACAAATCAAAAATCTTGTCAACTCTGTCCATTTTCACCTCATAAGCACAATCATAACAAAATATATGTTATAATTAAATTATAATCACAAATCACTTTTATAAACTTAACTATTCTACAACCACTATTTCCACTCTAAAAATGCCACTTAAAAAGTAAAAAACGAGGAAAACCACAAAAATAAGCAAAACAACAAACAAAAGAAAACAAAATATCCCACACCTTAATTTCCTCTGGAAAAAATAGAAAAAGATATTTTCTCTAACTCATACTCCTTAATATATATCTCAATTTATTTTTTTAATATAGTTTATTTTAAATATATT
>CAYJQP010000135.1:0-1508 GCA_964372385.1 Candidatus Woesearchaeota archaeon
AGAATAAAAAATATTGCAGGTTTCTTTAAAAAGATTGTTAACTCTTATGGTACTGGTGCGAAGATTGATTGCCCAAAGATTTATCTTGGAAAAGAGGTATATGTCGTAATCTTAGAAGATGGATAATATTAGAACTAATGTTTTTGAAGAGAATAGAAGATTAAAAGAGCAATTGGATTATAAAACCAAACAAGCAAATGACTGGCAAGAAAAATATTATGAACTCCTAAATGAATTGAAGAAAACTCAAGCATTGCTAAGGCAATTCTTGAATGAAAATACTCCTTCTTCAAAACTGCCTTTCAAATATCCTTCTAAAGAAAAAACAAATGAAGAGCCAAAACCTCGAGGGAAACCCGCTGGTTCTAACGGAGGAAACAAAGAAGCTCCTGAAAAAGTAGATAGAAAAATTAGTGCAAAACTTGAGGGAAACTGTTCAAAATGTGGTAAAATTATAAGAAGAAAAAATATTGGTATGAGATTAAGACATGTTTATGATGCAAAAATTGTTCCAGAGATTATTGAAGTGGAAGAAGAATTTTACTCTTGCGATTGTGGAGAGTTTTGTGTTGGGAGACATCCAGACATTCCTCAAAGAGGAATGATAGGGTATAATTTACAAACATTATTCACAGAATTAAAGTTTAATTTCTCTGGTTCTTATGCAAACATATCAAAGTTTTTTGATAATGTTACTGACGGTAAAATAAACTTCAGTCCGAAGGCAATAAATGATTGTGTAGGAAATATTGCAAATAAGCTTGAGCATTCATATGATGAAATAGAGAGTAAAATAAAAAAAGAAAATTATGCTTATAGTGACGAGACTTCATGGCCGGTAAATGGAGAATTGTGGTACTTGTGGGCATTTGTCACAGCAAATTTTGTATTTATAAAAATACAAAACTCGAGAGCAAGAAGAGTGATAACAGATATCTTTGGTGAAGATTATCATGGGGGAATTATTAGTGATTGTTTTAAAGCCTACGATAATTTTGCGAAATGGTATCAGAAATGTTGGGTGCATCTAATAAGAAAAGCAAGATTCGAAGCAGAAAAATACCCTAAGAAAAACATCGTAAAATTTTATGAACAATTGAAAAGTTTACATAAAGAAATGTCAGATTTTCTGAAAGAAAATCCTTCAAAAGAATTACGAATTGAAAAGAAAAAAGAATTTGAAGAAAAGTTAAGTAAACTAATAAATTATAAGCATTGGTGCAAGGAAGCCAAAAGTATTGTTGATAACTGGTTAAAAGCATACAGAAATCATTGGCTGACTGCGATAGAAATTAAAGGAATCAGCCTCGATAATAATCTTTGCGAAAGAAAAATTAGAGGTTCTATTGGGTGGAGAAAAATGCTTGGTGGCCATAGGACAAATGAAGGGGCAAAACAATATGCAATTATTCAAACTCATAGGCAAACATGGATACATCGGGGCAAGTATCCTTATAACGAGTTATTGAATGTTATAAAAAATTGATTATCGAGGACGCTTTATAGTT